>JAHDSE010000161.1 GCA_018432955.1 Syntrophomonadaceae bacterium | reverse complement strand
CCTGAATAAAGAGATACTCTATAATTTGCTCCTGGACAAGGACTGGTACAGGCTTTATATACCGGGCCACGAATTGGATTTCAACGACTTCTCCAAAGTCTTTATGTGGCAGGAAATAGCAGTAGCTCTTCTAAAAAAATACTGTGAACGCTTCTATCTGGGTAATAAGGCTGAGTATGAAAGCGACAAGATGGAATATATATCTGTTCAGGATTATGAAGAACAGAAGGTAAAAGAAGGCAAAAATGGCAACATACCCGGGGAATATATTTTCTCGGTACTTCCTGAAGCCGAAAGCTTTATTGCTCACCTGCAGAACTTAAAAGATGAAATAGAAAAAGGCGAATTCAAGGATGATAGAGTATTTAATGGCTGTGAAGTATTCAAGGTGGATAATCATCTATACCAGCCATTGATCTACCTGGATAATAAGCAGGTAAAAGTCAGTCCGGTTCATCTCAATGAAGGTGAACGTGATCTAGTTAAGGATATACAGGAATATTATAAACATAATGGCGAATATTTCAAGAATAAAGAAACATTCCTTCTGCGTAATCAGAGTAGAGGCAGTGGTATTGGCTTTTTTGAAGCAGGTAATTTCTATCCTGATTTTATCCTATGGCTGATTGATAAGGAAAAACAATACATATCATTTATAGATCCCAAAGGCCTGCGGAATATTGAAGCCTGGGAAGATCCCAAGATAAGGTTCTGTGAAACTATAAAAGAGAAAGAAGCTAAGCTGGGGGATGCCAATGTAATTCTAAATTCCTTTATAATCAGCGTTACCCCTTATTCCAGATTAAACTGGAAAGGTGATAACAGCAAGGCGGAATTTGAAAGCCATCATGTACTGTTCCAGGAAGACAGGAATGAGTATGTTGCCCAAATATTTAATATGATGAAATAAATTTGCCTGGGTTGTTTGGGTAAAGAAGATTTCATATTTCATCCAATCTTGACCGGTTAACAGAAAAATCTATTAGCCTATAGCTATTTTAAATAACCTGAAACATTGGGAAATAGTATACACTTTTTCCAGTGTTTCAGGCTTTATTATGACTAATTAACATATTATTAACAATAATATGAGTCATATTTGTTATATAATTAAAAAGAATATTTTGAAAACAGGTCTTAAATGATAATGTTTTTCATCAAAATATTGCAATTTTCAGGGAATTCTCTTATCATGTAGTGAGCACAAAGCTTATAAAATGCCGAATTAGCAAGATTTTCAGCCTTTTATTGGAGAAAATACAGCGATATGGGCATTGATTAAAATAATCCCATGCCAGGAAAGGGGCGACGACCATGGAGAATGCTATTAGATTGGTTCCGGCCAGTAAAGAAGACAAGGATTTGCTGGCCAGGATAGAGAAGGAGGCAGGGACCAGTGTAAGCCTTTGTTACCAATGCGGCAAATGTTCTGCCGGTTGTCCGGTGGCTTTTGCTATGGATAACAAACCGCGACAGGTAATCAGATTCTTGCAGCTGGGATTAATCGAAGCTGCTCTGGGGTCTGACAGTATATGGATCTGCGCCAGCTGCGAAACATGCTCTGCACGTTGCCCCAGAGGGGTGGATATTGCTTCTTTGATGGATGCCTTGAGAAGAGAAGCTTTGAGACAGGGGAAAATTACTGACAAAAAGGTGGCTGTTTTCAATAAGGCTTTTCTGAACGGGGTCAAGAATTTTGGCAGAACTTATGAGGCGGGGTTACTACTGACTCACAATTTCTTAACCGGGCAGTTTTTCAAAGACGCTGAACTTGGTCTGCCTATGTTTAAACGGGGTAAACTGGGTTTACTGCCGGAGAAAATCAAGGGAAGAGAAGAAGTTAAGAAAATATTTGAGCGGGTAGAGGAAATGGGAGGTGAATAAAATGAAAATGGCATATTATCCTGGTTGTTCCCAGGAAGGCAGTGCTATAGAATACGGCCTTTCTACTGAGAGAACGGCTGAGTTGATGGGAGTAGAATTGGTGGAAATTGAAGATTGGAACTGCTGTGGAGCAACCTCCGGCCATAATACCAATAAATTGCTGTCCCTGGCTCTTCCAGCCCGCAACCTGGCCATAGCTGAAAAAACCGGCCTGGATATCCTGGTTCCCTGTGCTGCCTGTTATAACCGTTTTAGAACCACTGAAATTACTGTTCGGGAAGACGGTGAGATGCGGGAAAAAATACAACAGGCGATTGATATGGAATATGAAGCCAAAAATGAAACGATCTCCGTACTGGATTTGCTGGCTAATAAGCTGGGACCTGAAAAAATCAAGGAAAAGGTGAAGCAGCCGTTAAAGGCTATGAAAGCTGCCTGTTATTATGGCTGCCTTCTGGTCAGGCCTGTTCATCATACCGGATTTGATGATCCCGAAGACCCACAGACCATGGATACGATTCTCAAAGCTCTGGGAGCAGAGACTGTAGACTGGTCACATAAAACCGAATGCTGCGGCGCGGCTCTGGCTACTTCACGGCCTGAAATAGGAAAAAGAATGACTTATGAAATACTAAAAAATGCCCGTGATGCCGGGGCGGAATGTATAGTGACAGCCTGTCCCCTGTGCATGATGAATTTGGACATGAGGCAGGCGGGAGTAGAAAAGGAATTTCGTGAAAAATTTGGTCTGCCGATATATTTTGTAACCGAGCTGGTAGCTGCAGCCTGTGGAGATGCCCCGGAAAAAGTGGGGACTAACCGGCATTTTGTGGAGGCCGTGGAATATTTGAAATCACTCCCGGCTAAAGCTGCACAAATGGAAGCCGAAGAGCAGGAAAAAAAGAAGAAAAAAATATCTAAAAGTGAACCGGCAAATGAAGAAGAAGCAGCGGCATTGAAGAAAAAAATAGATGCTATGGCCAAAGGATTTGCGAAAAATCCAGAAAAAACCGCTGCCAGGATAATAAAAGACGAAGAAAAAGCTAAACTACTGGCTGAAATTGTAACAGGTGATGAAAAGAAAATCAGCAAACTGGCTGAGCTTATGATAACTGACCAGGAGAAGGCGATTAAAACGGCAGAAGCACTGATAAACGGTGAACTCAAAAAAAGACAAAAGCAGCAGGCTTAAGAGGGGGGAGAAAAGATGAAAAAACGAGTAGGTGTATTTGTTTGTGATTGCGGGACCAATATTGCCTCAGTGGTTGATACGGAAAAAGTAGCTGAAACAGCGAAAAAAATTCCGGGAGTAGCCTTTGCTACTACTTATAAATATATGTGTTCAGACCCCGGGCAGGAATTGCTCAGAACGGCTATCCAGGAGCATAAACTTGAACAGGTAGTGGTTGCTTCATGTTCACCGCGTATGCATGAAAAAACTTTCCGCAAAGCTGTTGAAGCCGGGGGAATTAATGGATATTTGTTTGAGATGGTGAATATAAGGGAACAGGATTCCTGGGTACACCATGACCGGGGGCAGGCAACCCAAAAAGCGATTGACCTGGTGCGCATGGCAGTAAGCAAGGTATTACACAATAAGCCTTTGCAGATATCGAGCATACCGGTTAGAAAAAAGGCCATGGTCATTGGCGGGGGGATTGCCGGTATGCAGGCGGCCCTGGATATAGCCGAGGCCGGGCACCAGGTGGTTCTGGTGGAGAAGGAGGCCAGTATCGGAGGAAAGATGACTCAACTGGACAAGACCTTTCCTACCATGGACTGCGCCGCTTGAATAGGCACCCCCAAGATGGTTGCTGTGGCGCAGCATCCTAACATTGAACTGATAACCTATGCTGAGGTTACTGAGGTTAGCGGATATATTGGCAATTTCGATGTTACCATAAAGAAAAAAGCCAAATATGTGGACTGGGATCTCTGTACCGGCTGTGGTACCTGTATAGAAAAATGCCCCACCAAAAAGCTTAAAGATGAATTTGATCTGGGGCTGGGTTTGCGACCTGCCATTCACAAGGTCTACCCCCAGGCGGTTCCCGGGAAACCATATATAGACGCTCTAAATTGTTTGAAACTAAGCAAAGACAAATGTGGTATCTGTGAAAAGGTTTGCCCTACCGATGCTATAAAATTTGATGACCAGGATGAATATGTCACTGAAGAAGTCGGGGCTATAGTAATGGCTACCGGTTATGATCTCTTCAAATGGGAAGAGGCCTACGGGGAGTACGGTTATGGTAAGTATCCGGACGTTATTACCAGCCTGCACTTTGAAAGACTGGTGAGCGCGGGAGGCCCGACCGGAGGGAAAATAAAAAGGCCTTCGGATGGGAAAGAACCTAAAAATGTAGCCTTTATCAAATGTGTAGGTTCCCGGGATGATACCAAAGGGAAGAGCTACTGTTCCCGGGCCTGTTGTATGTATACAGCCAAACATGCTTATCAGGTAAAGGACAAAATAGAGGACAGTGAAGCCTATGTCTTTTACATGGACGTACGTACCGCAGGCAAAAACTATGAAGAATTTTACCAGCGTTCCCTGAATGCCGGGGCCAAATATATTAGAGGCCGGGTAAGCAAAATATATCCGCGGGGAGATAAACTGGTGTTAAAAACTGAAGACACCTTGCTAAGTATGCCCCTGGAGGTAGAAGTGGATATGGTAGTCCTGGCAACAGCTATGGTGCCGGGTGAAGACAGTATTGATCTGGCCAAGACTATAGGCTTTTCTGTTGATAAGGACGGGTTTTATCAGGAAGCCCATCCCAAACTGCAGCCGGTGGAAACCTTTGCTGCCGGGGTATTCCTGGCAGGATGCTGTCAGGGACCCAAGGACATACCAGATACCGTAGCCCAGGCCAGTGCTGCGGCAGTCAAAGTCTGTGGCATGTTTTCCAAAACTGAGCTGGCTACAGAGCCCATGGTTTCAGAAGTTGATATAAGCAAATGTTCAGGCTGCGGATTCTGTGTACCAATTTGTCCTTATAATGCGATTTCACTGAAAGAGATTCAAGAAAGAGGCCATCATGGTCCCCTGACGAGAACTGTGGCCGAAGTGAACAGCAGCCTGTGCCAGGGATGCGGAGCCTGTGTTCCCGCATGCCGGACAATGGCTTTGAACTTAAAAGGCTTTACTGATGAGCAACTGGTATCGGAGGTGGATGCACTGTGTCTGTAGAGAACAAGAGCGGGTGGCAACCCAAGATTATCGTTTTTGCCTGTAACTGGTGCAGCTATGCGGCAGCAGACCTGGCAGGGCTCAATCACCTGGAATATCCTGCGGAAGTGAGGATTATCAGGACTCCCTGTTCAGGAAGAATGGATCCTATGCTGGTTTTGAGGGCATTTAACCGGGGGGCGGACGGTGTATTGCTTTCCGGATGACATCCTGGAGAATGCCACTATGGTAGTGGCAATTATTTTCAACGTCGACGTCATACGGTGATGAAAAGCCTTATGGAATATATAGGTATTGAGTCTGAGAGATATCAGACCGCCTGGATATCAGGAGCAGAAGGGATTAAATTCCAGCAGAGTATGGAAAAACTCGTTGCCGATGTTAATAAATTGGGACCGAACAGAAAGCTGAGGGATGCACGATGAAAGATATCAGCAATAAGATCAAAGAAATCGCCAAAAAGCTTCTGGAAAACGGTCAGGTAGATATCTTTATGGCCTGGGAAAAAGGCGAATATCCTTTTCAGACCAAACCATTTTTTGCCCGGAATACAGAGGAAGCGGATAAGATTATTTTTGATGAATATTCAATTCATAATCTGAGTAATTCCTTGTTAAAATTCAGAGACAGACCTGAAAAAATAGGGATAGTTGTCAAGGGCTGTGATTCCCGTGGTATAGTAAGGCTTCTGGAGGACAATCAGTTCCAGCGTGAACGGCTCTATATTGTGGGAGTAAATTGCCCGGGAATGAAAGATCCTCTTAAAGCCATGAAAAACAACTCGGGTTTTGGCAAGAAAACCGAAGAGGAAGATCTGGCAGATAAATGCCGGAACTGTATGCAGCCCAACCCGGTAATCTATGATGAAATCCTGGGTGACATTCAGGAAGCGCATCTGGAAGGTGACAGGTTTGCCCGGGTCAAGGAAATAGAAAACATGAGCCCGGATGAACGCTACAGCTTTTTTGAAGAAAGCCTGTCAAAATGCATACGCTGTTATGCCTGCCGCCAGGTATGTGTGGCCTGTAACTGCCGCACCTGTATCTTTGATGAAACAAAACCTCAATGGGTAGGCAGGGAAAGCAGTAGCAGCGATAATATGATGTATCATCTGGTCAGGGCTTCCCATATGGCCGGACGCTGTGTTGAATGCGGTGAATGTGAGAGGGTTTGCCCGGTAAACATTCCTCTGATGCTCATTAACCGGAAGCTGATAAAAGATGTAGACCAATTCTTTGGTCCTTATGAGGCGGGAATGGAATATATTGAAGGGGCAATACCACCCCTTAGTGTCTATCGAGAAAACGATCCGGACGACTTTATTTAGGGGGTGAAGAATTGTGCAAATCTTGAATAAAAACAAGCTGAAAGCGGCATTGAATAAACTGGCAGAAACAGCCGATGTTTTTGTCCCCGCGGCCAGGGGAGAAAACAGTGGCTTTTATTCCTGGAAGACTTTTGACCAGGAAAAAGACGAATTAATGCTGGAGGCTCTGAATGTTTATCTTCCGCCCAAGAATGTGCTTTTTCCGCAGACGGAAAGGATGTACAGCTTCCAGGAAGAAGGCAGTGGAGTAGTAATAAAGGAGAGTTTTGAAGACTCCAGCCCCACGGTAATATTTGGAGCCCGGGCCTGTGATGTGGCAGCTATAGATTGCTTTGATGATGTGTTTTTAACCAGGGGCTATGAAGATACTTTCTACAAGAGCAGGAGAGATAATACGACTATTATAGCCAACGCCTGCTATCAACCAGGTCCCAATTGTTTTTGCGCGTCTATGGGAGTAAATCCTACTGACCCGGCTACTGCCGATATTATTATTCGGGATACGGGAGAAGACTATGTCTGGGAAGCCCGGACAGAAAAAGGTACAGCATTAACGCAAAAAATAGCCGATTTATTGGAGAATAAAGAGGTAAAAATACCAGAACTTCAGGCTTTCAGCAAAAATGTTGAATATGATGGAGTAGCCGCAAAACTTAAGGGAATGTTTGAACATCCGATATGGGATAAACTATCCGAGGCCTGCCAGACCTGTGGAATATGTACCTATGTATGCCCGAGCTGTTACTGTTTTGATATACAGGTGAAAAGTTTCGGAGAAGAAGGCTATCGTTTTCGCTGTTATGATTCCTGCATGTACCGGGAATATTCACAGATGGCCGGTGGGCACAATCCCCGCGAGGATGCCAAAGAAAGGTTTAGAAATCGCTTTCTGCACAAACTGGAATTTTTCCAGGAAAGGTATGGGAAACCTCTCTGCGTGGGCTGCGGACGTTGTATAGTAGCCTGTCCCGCAGGGATAAGCATTACTGAGATAATAAAAGAAATAAAGGAAGCGTAGGCGCTACGCCATTAACAATTAGTAATTAGTAATTGAGGACAAATACCCTTAGGGTATTCTGTGTAAGCTATCGCTTATAGTTAGTGTCACTTACCATAATTAAAAATTAACAATTCAAAATTAAAAATTAAACCAAGGAGGTGGGTATTGTGCATCAGTGCAATTGTGAAAACCCTCTGCTGCCTACTATTGTTGAGGTTGTAGACATAAAAGATGAAACCTCAGATGTCAAGAGTTTTTATGTTAAAAGTGAAGAAGGGGTACCCTTTAATGTAATGCCGGGGCAGTTGGCCATGGTTTCGCTTATCCCTGTTGGGGAAGGAATGTTCTCTGTTTCCTGGCAGGAGGAGCAGGAATATCTGCAATTTGCTATTAAGAGAGTAGGGCTTATGACCGATGAGCTTCATAAAATAGAAGTAGGCCAAAAAATAGGGGTAAGAGGACCTTATGGAAATGGGTTCCCGGTTGAGGACTGCCAAGGAAAGGATATGCTCTTTATTGCCGGGGGTATTGGCCTGGCTCCCCTGCGTTCATTCATTAAATATTGTTTCAAACACCGCGAAGACTATGGTAAAATCCAGATATTATACGGCAGCCGCAGCTATGATGACCTCTGCTTCAAGGATGAACTGTTTGAAAAATGGCCGCAGGAAAAGGACACCGAAGTGTATGTGACTATAGATAATGCTGAAGAAGGCTGGGATGGGCATGTAGGTTTTGTACCCTCTTACCTGGAAGAATTAAACCCCAATCCGGCAGGGAAAATAGCAGTAACCTGCGGGCCGCCGATAATGATAAAATTCGTCCTGCAAGCCCTGGAAAAGATGGGTTATAGTGACGAACAGGTAATTACCACCCTGGAAATGCGCATGAAGTGTGGTATAGGAAAATGCGGGCGCTGCAATATTGGTAGTCAGTATATATGCCTGGATGGACCGGTCTTTAATCTGGCCCAGTTACGAGAGCTCCCGCCTGAATGGTAAAAGTTGAGAGCTGGCAATAGGTAATAAAAGAACGATAGCTGAAAAAGGTATTTTTAATAATACCTTTTTCAGCTATCGTTCTTTTATTCTGGTTACATATTGCAATGTTGCAGCAAAATACAAAAGACAAAATATTGTCACAAATAAGAAGTGCACAAATAAATGGTTGACAAATAACTTGCATACAAGATATAATAATATTAACTTATGAACAAAAATTTTTGCGGTTTGTTCTGTTGTTCGAAAAAATTCTTAAGGAGGGTTGAAAATGACGATAATCTATGATGCCAAATTGAATAAGGATGGAACGATTTTACTTCCAGCAGAGCTTATAAAATCACTGGGATTAAAGAGCGGAGACAGAATTACGGTTTACCTGGACGAGTATCAATCAAAGAAACTAGAGCCGGAGTTTATAGAAGCATTGGTTCATGAAGGAATTATTATGGATTTTCAATATTGAGGCTTTTGCATAATTCAATAATTGCGGCACAGTAGCGGGATGATTTCTTGACAAAAGCTTTCATATTAAGAAGAAGTTAATTTTTTATAATGGGGGAAGCCGAATGAATTCATCTGTAAAAAAGGAAAGTATTATTCATTTTGATGGAATATCTAATAGCCGCTGGAAAAATCATAAGATTAGTATAGAAATTTTTCTAAATGAACTATTTGTAAGATTTCCCAATCAGGAGGATTATATTATTGTATATAGTTTTGATTCCCTGGAACAGCTTAAAATGGAAAAACAGTATAAAGACGATCAGTGCGATTATATTAACATAAGTATCAGCTATCCGGAAAATCGCAGCAAATTTGAGTCTATTGTTGTCGAGAGTGAAGATGCCAGAAAAATAATACAAAAGTGTAAATGTTATCAAATGAAAATTCAGGAGCTTGATAGTGAACTCGTGATTTAAGGAGTTCGAGTGGTTCGATAAAGAAACCTGGCTGACTATCAGCGGGAGCTGAAAGAGCATATATAATTCATGCCGATCAGTGATTTCCGGCACACACAGCATAAAGGATATATATTGACCATTGATAGTAAATACTTAATAATTGGGGAGATAAATTAAGGAATTAAAGAAGAAGTTTGAGATTAAAAAAATACTGAGATTAAATTTTCAGGGAGATCATTCGCATTTTTGCCAAATGATTTCCCTGTTTTACTTTTATAAATTGGTGTCTTCTTTTGCTTATCCCATGTCTTTTTGCATATTTGCATAAAACATGGGAAATCAACAATACAGGGAGAAATTAAAAGCCCTATAATACGACATTTGTAAATGATAGCATGTTTGGCACAATAATTGCTATTAATTAAAGTAAATGGATGAATATGATGTCCAATACTTATTCAGAAGGGGGGATATTTTTTTTGTTTGATTAATGAGAAAAGATGGGGGAGGAGAAATAATGGACATTAAAAAAATTGGCGTATTGGGAGCAGGAACCATGGGGGCAGGTATTGCCCAGGTAAGTGTGGAGGCAGGATTTTCGGTAGTGCTGGTAGATATTGATACTGTAGTTTTGGAGAGAGCAATTAAGGGGATAGACAAAGCATGGAAAAAGGCTGTAGATAAAGGCAAACTTGATGAAAAAGGAATACAGGCCAGAAAAGCGCTTCTGAAAACCGGAAGTGATCTGGGAGATTTTGCAGATTGTGAAGTGGTAATCGAAGCTATTATCGAAAAAATTGATATAAAGAAAACAGTATTTAAACAGTTGGATGAGATTTGCCCTGAAAATACTATCCTGGCTTCAAATACTTCTGCCCTGAGCATAACAGAAATAGCAGCTGCAACTGCACGGGCTGATAAAGTAGTCGGAATGCACTTTTTTAACCCCGTACCTGTGATGAAACTCGTGGAGGTAATTCCCGGTGCAGAGACCACTGAAGATGTCTCTGCAACAATATTTGATCTGTGCAAGAAACTTGGCAAAGAGCCGGTCCTGGCCAAGGAGTTTCCCGGATTTATTGTTAACCGAATACTGGTCCCGTATATTAACGAAGCTGCAATAGCCTATCAGGATGGGGTGGCATCTGCGGAAGAAATAGACAAAGCGATGAAACTGGGGGCCAATATGCCTATAGGACCGCTGGCCCTTTGCGATATGGTGGGAATTGATGTCTTACTAATGGTTTGTGAGTATTTCTGGCAGGAATTTGGAGATTCCAAATATCGGCCTTCCCTGGCTTTGAAGCAAAAGGTTCGGGCCGGACACCTGGGAATGAAAACAGGTAAAGGATTCTACGACTACAAGAAATAGAAGGGAGAAAAAGGCATGGAGCTAAATACCTTGCTTTATGAAAAAGAGGAAAACACAGGGATAATAACCTTGAATCGTCCAAAAAGCATGAATGGCATAAATGATGAGATGATGAAAGAATTATCTGCTTTGTTGGATAAGATAGCAGCAGATGATGAAGTAAAGGCTGTGATAATAAGCGGAGGCAGCAAAGTGTTTGCTGCTGGCGGAGATATTGAATATATGATCAAGGCCAGTTCTTTGCAGGCCGAGGCTTTTGTAGCTCTGGTGCACCAAGCCTTTGATAAGATTGTTAATCTGGAGAAACCCGTAATAGCAGCCATAGCCAATCTCGCTTTGGGCGGGGGATGTGAACTCGCTCTGGCCTGTGATATACGTATTGCTTCAGAAGGCAGCAAATTTGGACAACCGGAAATTAATTTGGGGGTTACACCTGGTGCAGGCGGAACTCAGAGGTTATCCCGTATAGTAGGTCCAGGCTGGGCAAGGTATCTGATCATGACCGGTGATTCTGTTGATACAGATACGGCATTTAAGATTGGGCTGGTTAATATGGTAGTACCACTGGAGGATTTGATGGCAGAAGCCAAAAAAATGGCCAAAAGTCTGGCATCAAAATCTGTACTGGCTATGAAAACAGCCAAAAAATGCCTGAATTATGGAGATAATGTTGACCTTTTGTCTGGACTCAAGTTTGAACAAAAATCATGGGCATTCTTGTTCTCCACTGAAGACCAGAAGGAAGGAATGAATGCTTTCCTGGAAAAACGAAAACCAGAGTTTAAAGGAAAATAATAGTGCGATTTAGAAGGAGGGGTTTTCACATGGAAATAAAGGAAGTCGTAATGGTCAGTGCTTGCAGGACTGCTATCGGAAGGTTTTTGGGCAGTCTGAAAGATGTTCCGGCCAGGCAACTGGCAATGACTGTTGGTGAAGAAGCCATAAAAAGAGCGGGAATACCCGCTGATATTATCGATGAAATATGTATGGGACAGGTTTTCTCCCATGGCTGCGGGTCCAATCATGCCCGCCAGGTATCTATCAGACTGGGGCTTCCGCCCAGAAGCGGGGCCATAGTTCTGAATCAGAATTGTACTTCGGCCATGCGAGCACTGGAAATAGCGGCTCACAACATAATGCTGGGTAAAACCGATATTGGTCTGGTAATCGGTGTGGAGAGCATGACTACTGTACCTTACCTGGTTCCCAAGGGCAGAATGGGCTACCGTTTAGGGCCGGGTACCTTTGAAGATGTCATGCTTTATGATGGATTGATCGATGAGCAGGTTCCAGGTCATATGGGTATTACCGCAGAAAATGTTGCCGAAATGTATGGAATCACCAGGCAGGAGTGTGATGAACTGGCGCTTATCAGCCATCAACGTGCTATAAAAGCAGTTAAGGAAGGCTATTTTAAGCGGGAAATTGTACCGGTTGAACTTAAGAGCAAAAAAGGCAGCAAGTTTTATGAAACAGATGAACATATGATCCCTGATGCCAACCTGGAAGACATGGCTAAGTTGCCCCCGGCCTTCAAAAAAGGTGGTGTGGTTACTGCTGCCAATGCTTCAGGTATCAATGATGGAGCAGCGGCAGCAATTCTGATGTCCAAGGAAAAAGCAGAAGAACTGGGGATTAAACCCCTGATGAAACTGATAAATGTTTGTGGTGAGGGAGTGGAGCCAAAGGTTATGGGATTAGGACCTGCGGTTGCTATTCCTAAATGCCTCAAAGAAGCTGGAATGAAATTTGAAGATGTTGATTATTGGGAAGTCAATGAAGCATTTGCTGCTCAATGGCTGGGTGTAGGAAGAAAACTTAAAGAAGACTACGGGATAGACTTAAGCAACAATATGAAATTGGATAAAGTAAACCACCATGGTTCCGGTATCGCTCTGGGGCATCCGGTCGGTTGTACCGGCCTGAGAATTATAGTTACCATGTACTATGAAATGGAAAGATTGGGACTTGGAACCGGAGGAGCATCACTCTGTGTGGGTGGAGGAATGGCGATGGCTTCACTGTGGACCAGAGACATCTAAAGTAGATAGTTGATAATACCTATAAAAGGGGGAGAAAAAATGGATTTTAAGTTATCAGAAGAGCATGAAATGATAAAAAAAATGGCGAGAGATTTTGCCGATAATGAAATACTTCCGTATTGTCAGGAATGGGATGAACATCATACCATGCCATGGGATACCATAAAAAAACTTCAAGAGTTAGGGCTTATGACCTGTGGGGTACCTGCTGAGTATGGCGGACCTGGAATAGACCATCTGGGACAGGCAATTATTTCAGAAGAAATCTGCCGGGGTGATGCCGGACTGGGTACTACTATGGCAGCCAGTACTCTGCTGGGGCCTGATCCTGTTTATATTGCTGCTTCAGATGAACAGAAGAAGTGGTGGTATGGACTTATGATGGAGGGCGCGATAACAGCCTTTTGTCTTACCGAGCCAGGTGCTGGTTCAGATGCAGGGGGTCTTTCTACCAGATGTGTTAAAGATGGAGATGATTATATCCTCAATGGTACCAAGCAGTTTATTAGTAATGGCGGAATAGCCAATATATATACTGTTTTTGCTACGCTGGACAAAAAAATGGGATACAAGGGAATGTGTGCTTTTATGGTGGACAGGAACACCCCGGGAATCAGCATAGGTCCTCCGGAGAACAAATTGGGTATAAGAACTTCCAATACCACGCAGGTGATATTTGAAGATGTGAGGGTTCCGGCCAGGAACTTGCTGGGCAAAGAAGGAGAGGGCTTTAAAATCGCCATGAAGACCCTGGATATTTCGCGTGCTGTTGTAGGTGCCATGGCAACCGGGGTTGCCCAGGGGGCTTTTGAAGCTGCGGTAGCATACTCCAAGGAAAGGCAGCAGTTTGGGAAACCTATTTGCAGTTTCCAGGGAATTCAGTTTATTCTGGCAGATATGGCTATTATGTGTGAGACTGCACGACTGCTTTACCAGAAGGCAGCCAGTAATCAGGACCAGGGAATTCCTTTTACCAAGGAAGCCTCTCTGGCAAAATACTGGGGTGGTGAAGCCGCCATGAAAGTAAGTACCGATGCAGTTCAGGTTTTTGGCGGCTATGGTTACACCAAAGAATATATAGTTGAAAAATACATGCGTGACGCCAAGATATTCCAAATTTTTGAAGGTACTGCCCAGGTACAGAAAATGGTTATTGCAGGTGATGTACTGCGAGGGTAATTTGAAGGAGGGTTTTTATAATGTTTCAGAGTGTATACAAGGAAAAACTGCGTACCCCTGATGAAGCGGTAAAGGTAATCAAATCAGGAGACTGGGTTGACTATATGTATTTTAATGGTTATCCTAAAGCATTAGATAAAGCACTGGCTAAAAGAAAAGATGAACTCTATGATGTGCATATCAGGAGTGGAATATCCCTGCCCCCATTTCCGGAAGTACCAATAGTTGACCCCCATATGGAGCATTTTCAGTGGGACAGCTGGCATTACAGTGCCTGGGATGCGAAACTGGCGGACCAGGGAATCTGCAGCTTTTCTCCGTTATTATATCATGAGGTTCCTGACTACTATCGCAGACGGGAAGTGGAAATAGATGTAGCTATGCTCAGGGTATGTCCTATGGATAAGTTTGGGTATTTTAATTTCGGTATAAACACTTCTCATATGGAAGCCGTAATTGAAAATGCGAAGATAACTATTGTGGAAGAGAATGAGAGTATGCCTTATGTCTGTGGAGGGAACGGGCATCAGATTCATATTTCGGAAATAGATTACATTGTAAGAGGCGAGAACGAACCTATGGCCAATGCTGCTGTTCTTGAACCTACTGAGGCTGAAATTAAGATAGCTGAACACATAATGGAAGATATTCACGATGGTTGTTGTATTCAATTGGGGATTGGGGGATTACCCAACTACCTGGGTAAACAGATTGCCGCTGCCGGTGTCAGGGACCTGGGAGTTCATACCGAAATGATGGCTGATGCTTATGTTGAGATGTGGAAAGAGGGTTGTATTACCGGGGCTAAAAAGGAAATAGACCGAAAGAGAATAGTATGCACTTTTGCCCTGGGTTCTCCTGAGTTGTATGAGTTTATGGATCACAATCCCATGATAGCCTGCTATTCAGTGGATTATACCAATAACCCCAGTGTTATTGCCAGGATTTCCAATATGGTTTCGATTAATGGATGTCTGGAAGCCGACTTTTATGGACAGGTAGCTTCGGAAATGCAGGGGCCGAGGCAGATTACCGGAACTGGTGGACAATGGGACTTTGTGCTCGGTGCGTATCATTCTCAGGGGGGGAAGAGTTTTCTTTGTATGTCGTCAACTTACAAGGCCAAGGATGGGACCATACAGTCAAAAATTAGGCCTTTCCTTACTCCAGGAGCAGCCTGTACTGTTTCCCGCCAGCTAACCCACTATATTGTTACCGAATATGGCAAGGCTCTAATGAAATGCCAATCAATCTGGAAGAGAACAGAAAATATAATAGAAATAGCTCACCCGGATTTCAGGGATGATCTTATTAAAGAAGCTGACAGCTTAGGCTTTTGGAAAAGAAGCAATAAAATTGAAGCTTAAAATAATGTATAATTACAATTGAGTAATAAGGAGGAAGGGGAGTAATTCTTGAGCAAGCAATTATACTGGAGCCATATAAGGGCTTTACAATTTAAACAAGAATTAATGTCGATTTCCAGTATCAGGAGGTGGAGACAGTGAACTATATGGAAGATTATAAGCAAAAGCTGGTTTCTGCTGATGAAGCGGTGAAAGTTATAAAATCCGGGGATTGGGTTGATTATGGGCCTCTTTGCTCGCAGGTTGTCAGCCTGGATAAAGCCCTGGCAAAGCGAAAGAAAGAACTTAAAGATATTAAAATATGGAGCCTTTTAACCCTTTATCCGCCAAAGGTAGTGGAAGTCGATCCCCTTGGAGAAACTTTTATCTGGCATTCCTGGCATCTTTCCGGGCAAGACCGGAAAATTAACGGTTCTGGCAGACCGGTATATTACTCATCAATCAGATACTCAGAGTTGCCACGTTATGTTCGGGAACATATTGAACCTATTGATGTAGCCATGTTGCAGGTTGCTCCTATGGATAAACATGGTTTCTTCAATTTTGGCCCGGAAAATTCACATACCAAAGCGATTTGTGATCGGGCTAAAACAATAATTTTAGAAATTAATAAAAACCAGCCCCGCTGTTTGGGAGGCTTTGAGGAGTCTATTCACATTTCCAAGATTGATTATATCGTGGAAGGGGAAAACCCTTCTTTGCCGCAACTCCCTGTTTTGCCTTCAAGCGACGTAGACAAGAAGGCTGCCGAGTTTATTATTGAAGAAATGCATGATAATTGCTGTATCCAGCTTGGAATAGGCGGAATGCCTAATGCAGTAGGAAAGATGATTGCTGAATCTGACCTTAAAGACCTGGGCTGTCACACGGAAATGTTAGTGGATGCTTATTTGGATATGTATGAAGCAGGCAGACTGACTGGAGCAAGTAAACAAATTGACCCGGGCAAAATGGTATATGCTTTTGCCCTGGGCAGCCAAAGACTATACGATTTTATTGATGACAACCCGTTGTGTGCAGCTTATCCGGTTAATTACACCAATAAACCTTCTATTGCTGCCTTAAATGATTATCTGATGACAATAAACAATGCTATAGAGGTTGATTTATATGGGCAGGTTTGTTCAGAGTCGGTCGGTACCAGGATAATCAGCGGAACCGGTGGACAGTTGGATTTTGTCCTGGCTGCCTATGAATCAAAAGGAGGGAAATCGTTTGTGTGTTTACCTTCAACAAAAAGCGGCGAGGATGGCAAGGTAAAATCGAGAATTGTTCCTATTCTTACTCCTGGGGCTATTGTAACCGATCCGCGATCAGTGGCTCAGTTTATCGTAACTGAATACGGTAAATTCGAAATGAAGGGAATGTCGGTCTGGCAAAGGGCGGAAGGATTAATTGCCATTGCTCATCCGGATTTCAGGGATCAATTGATTAAGGATGCTGAGGCTCAGGGAATATGGCGCAAAACGAACAAATCGGTTCTTTAAAATGAAAAGGGTTTGTTTTTGAAAGCAGGAGTATTTTGCCTGAGAAAAAGCTTAATCTCAATAACCCGGCGGCAGGCTAAGTTTTATGTGCCTGCCGCCATATTTTTGATGCCGGCAGATGAAAGTGCCGCTTCTTGTTAATCTGGGTACGGGTTAACATAAATAACTTTATCCAGTATAATAAAGTTATAGTTATTTTTAACAGCGGCGTTTTTCTACCTGAAGGCAGGTGAGATAGTTGAAATTTGGGCCAGGGCCTATTTTGGAAGGTTTGTTTAACGAAAAACAGTTTGCTGCAGCTATGATTGTAGACAAGAATGGCATAATAACATCAGTCAGTGAAACCTATCTGGATGTACTTAAACTATCCAGGGAAGAAGTAATCGGCAAACCTGTAAAAGAAATCACTCCTCATACTCGCGTCCATACAGTATTAGAAACCGGGAAGGCCATAATAGGTTATAATTGGAGAGTAAGAGACCGTAATATGATTGCATCTTCTATACCGGTTTTTATTGATAATGAAATTTATGGGGTTTTTGCCTATAGTGTCTTTATGGATATTATGGGTGCCAAAGAATTAATAGAAAACTTGCTTACTGAGCTGAATATGTATAAAGATGAAGTCCAGAGCTTACATACAGCAAAATATAATTTTGAGGACATAATAGGTGAGTCCAGAACATTTCAGGATTTGAAGTGCTTTGCAAAGCAGATAGCCAATCATAGTTATACCACAGTCTTAATTACCGGAGAAAGTGGTACCGGTAAAGAACTTTTTGCCAATGCTATTCATAATTTTAGCAGTCGTTCCAGATCGCCTTTTTTGAGAATTAACTGTGCAGCGATTCCGGAAAATTTGTTGGAAGCGGAATTGTTTGGTTATGAAGAAGGTGCATATTCAGGAGCCAAAAAAGGAGGAAAACCGGGAAAATTTGAACTGGCCAATGGAGGGACGATTTTTCTGGATGAAATTGGAGAAATGTCTCTGGCTATGCAGAGCAAATTACTGGTAGTTTTACAGGAACAGGAGATAGAAAGACTGGGCGGAAGCTACCCTGTTAGAGTGGATGTAAGAGTAATAGCGGCAACAAATCGTAATTTGGAAAGAATGATTAAAGCCGGTGAGTTTCGCGAAGATTTATATTATAGACTAAACGTAGTTCATCTGGAAATGATATCATTGAGAGAACGTTGTGAAGATATTCCGGTATTAACCAGGTATTTTATGTGCAGGTTGAATATCCGTTTGAAGACATCAATAAGAGATATTTCCCGAGAAAGTCTGGAATTACTTTATGAACATCCATGGCCTGGCAATGTCAGAGAACTGGAGAATGTTCTTGAAAGGGCTATGATCCTGGCCGATATGGAGAACATGCAGTGCCTTCATAAAAGGCATTTTGCTTTTCTGGATAAAAACGTTGGTTTTAAAGTTCCCTCCAATACAAAGAACTTGAAAATCGCTACCCAGGATTTTGAAAAAGGACTGATTATTCAGGTCCTTAGAGAAACCGGTTTTGATAGAACAAAAGCTGCTAATAAATTGGACATAGATCTATCATCATTGTATAGAAAGCTAAAAAAATATGATATAAGCGGAGGAAAAGAAGAATCAACAGGGAAAAATTCAGTAGAATAAATTAACTCAAAAAGGGGATGGTTCTGTTAGTAGCTTTTTGTACAAACAGGCCCGATCCCCCCTTTCTGATTTTTAAAAAACTGAACCGCCGTATAAATACCCTAGCCAGAATACACCTACAATAGCGATTATATGCCAGATCCACCATCCGGCTTTCAAGAAGTGAAATGTACCCAGTTCGTATCCATCTTCGGTTTTTAATTGATTTTCTTCAGCCAATTTGAGAACCTCCTTTCTCAGAAACAGAAGTAATTTAAGTATCCGGCTTATTTTTCTCAATTCTATTGTTTCCATTAACAAAAATATTATGTAAATTCTCTTTAAACCCAGCCAATAATTGAATTGAAAGTAAAATTTGAGGCTCTATATAATGCAAATGTACTATTCCAAGCAACAAGTAACCTCAATATTGAGCGAAGCAAATATCGGAGGCTCTATACTTAAGCTCTTTTGTATCAGCATGCTTCTGAAAAAAACAATGTAAAATAACAGAAAACATATTGTGCAAAATTCTCAGTTTTATCCACAGAAATTAAGTGAATACTGAAATCAAAAGAGGAATTATTAGCCAGGGAGGTTTGACAAAGCTGTTTTAATCAATAGAATATATATAGTTAAAGCATTTGCACAAATATGTGCACATAAAGGAGGAATTCGGTGCCAGCTTTACGCAGAGATTTGCTTAATCCGACTTTGTTGGATATTTTTGAAACTTTCCAGTTGGATAAAAATTATGTTTCAGGTAAAAATGCTTGTCTGACAGATGAAAAAGGAATTAGCTATTTGGATTTTATTGCCCAGTATGGTGCTTTACCGTTTGGATATAATCCTGATTTTATTTGGGATAGTTTGTTGAAGGCCAGGGAAAGAAGTTTGCCTTCTCTGGTACAGCCCTCACTTCCGGGTGAAGCCCTGAAAATGGCTAACATGCTGGCTGACTGCTCGCCTGGAGACCTTGCTTACTGTACCTTTTGCCAGAGTGGAACTGAGGCGGTTGAGGCAGCTATTAAACTGGCCCGTTCCACTACTGGAAAAGAAATAATTGTGTCCACTGCCAATAGTTTTCACGGCAAGACCCTGGGGTCCCTGTCAGCAACAGGAAAAGATTCTTACCAGGGACCTTTTCGGGCACCAGCTCCCGGTTTTGCCCGAATTTCTTTTAATGATATAGATGCCCTGGAGAGGCTGTTTGCAGAAAAAAGCGAAGAAATTGCGGGATTTATAGTGGAAGCTGTGCAGGGCGAAGGCGGCATAGTACTGGCCCGGGAGGGTTATCTCAAGGCAGCTCAGGAGCTTTGTAATAAGAATAATGTAATACTTATTGTAGATGAAATTCAGACTGGCCTGGGGAGAACAGGAAAGCTTTTTGCCTGCGAATATGAAAATATTGAACCGGATATTATGGTTCTGGCCAAGGCCCTGGGGGGAGGGCTTTTGCCCCTGGGTGTTTGTATTAGTTCTCCGCGTATCTGGAATGAAGACTTTGCTATGCTGCACAGTTCAACCTTTGCCAATAACAATTTGACCTGTGCTGTGGGCATTGCAGTGCTGGAGAAACTCCTTGAAGGTGACCAGAAATTGATAAGAGAAGTTGCCCAAAAGGGAGATTATCTCCTGGAAAATTTAAATGAACTGGCGAATAGGTATCCTGATGCGGTAAAGGAAGTTCGAGGTAAAGGCTTTATGGTAGGGATGGAATTTCACGATATGAAAGATTGCGGTTCCTATGATATCACCTATATTGCTGACCAGGGGGGATTTACCACCCTCTTGACCGGTTTTTTGCTTAATGTTTACCAGATACGGTTGGCACCCTATCTGAACAGTTCCACTACCCTCAGGCTGGAACCGGCCTTGACCATATCCTATAAGGAAATGGATTATGTTATTAATGCTCTGGAGGATGTTTGCAGGATTTTGGAATACCATGATTATGCCAGGCTTTATCGTTATTTGATAGGCGATTACCGGAAACCGGCTAAAATCAAGGACTACCAGCCGTTCAGCAGAAATATTAAAAGTTCGTCCATGTCTGAAGGGGAGGAGCTGAAAGAAAAGTTTGCTTTTATTATTCATTACCCGGCACCAGAGGATGTGCTGGCTAATAATCCTTCATTTGAAAGCTTTAGCCGTGACGAGCTATACAGTTTTATGAAATGGCAGAGCAGGGTTACTGAGCCGGGAATTTGCTGCCATATGCCGGCAATAAGATCTTTAGCCGGAAGTGTGGCTGAGGGGTGGTTGATAGGTGTTCCTTTTGGAGCCCGAGAATTAAAAAGTCTTCCGCGGGAAGATACTGTGGCAGTTATCAAAAAGGCTGTAGATATGGCACGGGACCTGGGAGCCGGAATTGTGGGCCTGGGTGCCTTGACTTCGGTGGTCAGCCGGGGGGGGAGAGCAGTTACCGGACGAGATGTAGCTATTACCAGTGGAAATAGCTTTACGACCCTTATGGCTATAGAGGCTCTATTGCTGGGGGCACAAAAGATGCATATTGATATGGAGCAGGCTACAGGAGCGGTAATAGGTGCTACCGGTTCCATTGGCAGGGCATGTGCCTTGCTTCTTTCAGATAGGCTCAGTAAAATAGCGCTTTTGGGGAATCCCAGTCATATCAAGAGCAGCAATAATCGCTTGCAGACCCTGGCGCGGGATATTTTGGCACGGGCACATAAACGAAGAATTTCTGGGGATTCAGGAGGCGTGAGTGACTGGCTTTCCCGGATTATAGAAATACTGGAAAAAATTAATTTACCTGAAGCAGAAAAATTCCTGCCCCAACTTATCGCAGGAGATAATATCAACCTGGATTTAATTCAAGATATAGCTGATTTTCTAGGTATTGAATGCCCGCTTACGATCAGTTTGGAGATAAAAGAGACTTTGAGAGAGTGCAACTTGATTGTAGCTGCAAGCAGTTCCCCTGATTACCTGGTTTATCCGGAGGACTTACAGGCGGGCGCGGTTGTCTGCGATGTAGCCAGGCCTGCGGATGTTGCTCCGGAAGTGTATCAAAAGCGCAATGATGTACTGGTTCTCGAGGGTGGATTGGTACAGTATCCGGATAACATAGCTTTTGGGCCCAACCTGGGTTATCGTGATGGAGTAAACCTGGCCTGCCTTTCGGAGACGGTTTTGCTGGCTCTGGAAGGAATCTACAGGGATTTCAGTATTGGTAACAAATTATCCCTGGAAGACATAGAATATCTCCGTAGTTTGGGACAGAAGCATGGCCTGGGGCTTGCCGGTCTGATGATGGGAAGTAAGGAAATCAGTGATGAAGAGATCGAGCAGATATATCATAATTCACTAAACTTGAAGCAGGTGCAGAATCTGTAGTTTCATTAAATAAATCCACCGGCAATATTTTTAGTGTCGGTTCTTTTTATTTAAGAGGAATTTAAGGTAATATTATGGAAAATAATAAAATGGGTCTTTAATACGAAATTATGGGAGGCTAATTAATAGTGGATTTGAAAGAAATTGTAATTAGAAAAGACGGTAAATGGTATTTCGGAGGAGCGGAGATGTTCCGCCGTAATATACTCAATATTCTTGCGGCCAATATCCATAAAGAAGAGGATGGTTCTTACTGTATTAAACTGGGAGATGATATAAATCCGATTACCGTTGAGGATGTTCCTTTTTTGGCAACAGGATATATAGAAGGGGAAGATGGGACTATAAAATTGCGTTTTCACGATTTGCAGGAACTCATACTGGACCATGAACTGAAATTATTTCTAAAGGGTGATGTGCCTTATATTAGTTACAAATGGGAGAATGATACCCGTTTAAGCAGGGGCGTTTACTGGAAATTGAGCGACTTTTTTGAATTTCGCGGGGATGATATCTTTATAGTTCCACCTGATATCGAATGATGCTTTCTGTTCCTTTTTCCTGCTTCCTCAGCCCATAAATTATCAGCTTCTTGATCAGGTTCATCAATGCTCTTGATTAAACCTTCAAGCAGCATGAAGCACACTTCTATTTTAAGCTCTGATGCTTGTTTTAGGATTTCCTGGAGTATTCATGTTTTTTCACCTCTTTTTTTCTGCCCTGGAGCGGATTACAGCCTGCTCAAATGGGCGGGGCGGAATTGGGATTCGTCAACGGTCAGTGCCTGGTCAATTTCTGCCAGCATTTTTTGCTTGTCACGGGGGAGCAAACCGTGAATATCCCAGTAATTGTTTATATGATCACTCAATACGACACTGTTTTCACAATTCAGATTTTCCACCAGCAAACGAAGCTCATGTAAAGCTTCATGGGGGCTTAAGAGCTGAAAGGTTCCATTTTGGTAATCTTCATAAATGGGTGTTTTGGGTATGGGGCCAAAAGTCCTTATGCGAATAAAATCAGGGCTGAACTCAGATAATACTCTGGCACTGTTGATGGCATGTTCTATGGTCCTTTCTTTCCCTCCTATCCCTGTTAAATAATATTCACTGATTGCTATGCCTGCTTCTTTCAATTTTTTCCCTGCCGAAATAATTCCCTCGGAATCTACTCCCTTTTTTATTCTTTGCAGAGTAATATCGTCACCGCTCTCCATCCCGGTATGAACTCTTTTTAGACCGGCTTCAGAAAGCCGTTTAAGCTCCTCCAGGCTTTTCTTGTTTACGAAGCGAGCCGAGCCGTAGACGGTTATCCGTTTTAAATGAGGAAACATTTCATGAGCATATGCAAAAATCTCCAGCAATTGCTCAGTTTTCATTATGATAGTATTGCCATCGGCGAAAAAGATGGATTCGATAAAACTTCCATAATAATCTCGTGCCATGCAGAGGTCTTCTTTTATTTCTTTAACAGGTCTTATTCTGAATTTAACATCCTTGTACATTCGACAAAAGCTGCATTTATTATGAGGACAACCAATAGTAGCTTGAATTATCAGGCTGTAAGCTTCACTCGGAGGACGATAAACGGTTCCTTCATAACGCATCAAATTAAACCCCCTTTGTTAATATAGCCTACCAAATAATTATTAATATTTAAAGCTCATTTGGCTTGTTTTGTGCCGCAAAAAATCTTATTCTTAAAGAGGAGCAAGAAAAATAAGGGTATTGAAAAATATTTTTTAAGTTATTAGTGGATTAGGGGCTGAAAAGTAGTGCCGGTAAAAATTTTGATAGTAGATGACAATGAAAGAGAAAGAATTGTTCTTCGATATGTGCTGGAACAGTGTAGGGACATTAAAATACTGGGGGAGGCTATTCACGGTCTGGAGGCTTTACTCTTATGCCAGGAAAAGAAAGTTGACCTGGTTCTGCTGGATATTTTTATGCCTGAAATGGATGGGATGGAAACAGCTCGTAAACTAAAAGAATTGAAGGAACCACCGCTTTTTGCTTTTGTTACGGCGCGGAAGGAAATGGCGGTAGAGGCATATGATCTTGGGGCTCTGGATTATATTGTGAAGCCAATTGAACAGAGCCGTATTGAAAAAACTATCAGCAGGGCAAAATTCCAAATGGCTCACCGTGATGTAATAGAGGAATTGGTTAAAAACAAGCTCAAAGAGAGAATAGATTTTATTCTGGAAAAGTACCGGGACAATGAAGTATATTCCAGTAAGCTGCCTGTGAGAGAAAAGGGTAAGATCAGTCTTCTCAATCAAGAAGAGATTATCTATTGTGAAACCCGGAAAAAGAAGGTTTTCATAGTCACAGAAAAAGAAGGTTATTTGACTACTTATACCCTAAATGAATTGGAGAACCGCCTGGATAAGAGCTGTTTTTTCAGAGCGCATCAGGCCTTTATCGTAAATCTCAATCATGTAAAGGAGATAGTCAGTTTTGGGGAAGGTTCCTATGTACTTCATCTGAATAATTGCGATAAAAATATTATCCTTAGCAGGGCAAAAGCCAAGCTCCTGCGATCAAAAATAGGAATTCAATAAGTATACAGGAAGAAATTATGACTAAATAACTGCTTTAAAACACAAAATATCCGCTAAATATGTCGGATTAGGGTTCAAATATACGCCGTATATTTCTTAGTAAAGCAGTCAAAAAAGGCTTTAATAAACCCGATTGTGTTCTGCTTTTTCTATTTTGTAAGTAAAACCCTTAATTTGCTAAAGAAATCACAAGCTAATACCAAGTATCCATCTTATCCAACCAATTGCCTCCAAACTAGAGAAAAAAATCACAAAATAGTTTATAGTATAACTAGGAAAAAAGTACGTTGATAAATATAAAGAAGGGAGGAGCAACTCAGGTTAATTGTTATAGCTGAGTAAACATTCAGCTGTTACACTGTATCATGATTCGGATTTGATATTATTATTTTTCTAGTTTTTCACTTGCCGAGCGAGCCAGAGATTGAAATCCTGTTAGGAGTTCCGGCTTAAGAGATTGGAGTGATGCTCATGATACCATTTTATAAACTACAACGCTATGAGGGAAATGCAGCCCTTTTTGAACTGGTTATGATGTCGATAGTCTCAAGTTATGTTGGCGAGCCACTACATCTTCATGCAGAAGGATTAAGAGGTACGGGGAAGACAACGATTATGCGCGCGGCTAAAGGTATTCTTCCCAATATTACTCGTATAAAAGGTTGTATTTACAATTGTGATCCGGAAGATCCTCATTGCCCTCATCACAAGGGAATGACTGAGGAAGAGATAAACAGAATTGGTGTTGAAGAAATACCTATGCCTTTTCTGGAAATATCACATTCAGCAAAAGTAGGGACGGTTGTAGGCAGTATCGATTTGGCCAAATTAACCGATCCGGCCCGGCCTGAGGCCAGTATGCTGCCAGGCCTGATTCCGCAGGCCCATAGAGGGATACTGTTTGTAGATGAAATAAATCGTCTGGCGGATACTTCGCCTGAAATAACTGATATACTGCTTGATGTTATGGGAAATAAACCTGGTCACATTCAGATTGAGGAAGCGGGTTTGCCGGTTGTGGATATTCCGGTAAATGTGTCGATATGGGCTGCTTCCAACCCTGATGAAGATCCCGGTCCATTGGAAGAAATCAGAAGGCAGTTATCAGATCGCTTTGATATGGTTTGTTACATGGGCAGGCCTGATTCAGTAGACATACTTGCGCAGATGCTGGAAGAAAATTCTCACCGGCATAAGATAAAAAGGAACCAAGAAAAGAGAAGCCAGGCAGAAAACGAGGCTAAAGATAATGAGTACCGGCAGAAAGTAATCAAATGGGCTAATACCTACAATAATACAGATTTACCTGATTTTCTTCGTAATTTTATTGCTCGTTTGTATATCAAACACAATATCGAAAGTATACGGGCGATAGAAGCAATGCAACAGGGGGCTGTTCTGCACAGCGTAATAAGCAACCGCGACAAGGTGATGATAAATGACGTAACCAGTATGATCCCTCTGGTCTTAAAACATCGTATTGATGGGGATACTCTGATTCGCATGGTTAATGATGTGGAATCACGGGGGGCCAGAGAGGGGATACTCAATTTCCGAGGAAAGAAGAATAAGGAGAAAGAAAGTGAACCCGAATATTTCCAGCACAATGCTCGTTCACTGAAGGACATGAGCAGGAATGAACTGGTAAATACTGAGAAAGACTTAACACCCGGTGAGTATTAGTAAAGGGGGTGTTGGATTATGTTAGAAGAACGTACCCGTATCGATAAGGCCGCTTCAGTAGGCAACTACCTCAGTCTCTATTTTGGCCAGGACCAGGGTGTCCGTTTGGGAGAAAGTACTGTGGTTAGCCGCAAGGGGCATGCACGGATGCCTGAAAAGAGGGTAAAAGGACAGATAAAGATTCTTCTCAACCGTGATGCGGGCAAAAGCTATCTGGATTATGTCGAGGCTGATCAGGTAGTCCATATTGATATATATCACCGGCCGGGCATAATCGATCCGCGCATGGTAGCCCAGGCAATATTCAATGCCATGGATGAATACTTTCTGGATAAGGATCCGCAATTAAAATACGCAGAAGATGAACGCTTTAAAATGGTTGCTGACTATGCCAATAAGATTTATGTAGTCAGTAAACAAGGTAAAGGGACTATCTACGATCTTTTTCAAGGTATTGTCAAACCATATACTGAGGGTGAAGAAGGCTGGGATCATCTGCACATATTGGCCCGCTTGAATCGTGATGAATATTATATGGTATATATTATCGCAGAGGCAGCCGAAGGAGTTATCCTGGCTTCCGGAGTGAAACTTTCCAGAGTCAGGAATATCATTCATGGGAATCAGAAACAAGAACAGGATAGCTATGCTGGCTATATAAAGCTGCCGTGGAAAAATTTCAAGGGACACCATGCCCAGCAGTTGCCTGACAAAGAAAATGTTAATCAGCTGATTTTAAAACTTGCCGAGAAATTTGGCGGCGTAGACGAAATTGAAGAATTTATGGAAAGCTATTCCACGAATGTATTCAAACGCAAAGGAATTGAGCAGCAAAAGAAAAAATGGGGCGATGTCGAGCATGATCTTGAACAATTGGAAGAACTTGGACTGATAAAGAATACCCCATTTGGCAAAATAATGAGTAAAAAGGGTCTTGAATTAAAAGAATATGTTATTAAACACAAGTGTGAGTTGGAAACTGAAATCAGGCGCAATATAAGGAAAACTCCCTCCGGGGGCAGCAGTCGTTTTCGTAAAATGGGAGAGATAACGAACAAGAACTCCGAAGTGGAGTTCACCAATCATAATAAAACTATCAATGATCCGGATAAAAACTGGTCAGGTGACCTGGCAGTTCCGGAAACAATCCTGCAGGCTATGAAGAACAGCTTTTTCAGAGGTGATGATTCTTTAACCATAAAAAAAGAGGATCTTCATTTTTACGATAAAAAAAGCTATGTTCCTATTGATGTCTGCCTATTAATGGATGCCAGTGGCAGTATGGCAGGAGACAAAAGGCAGGCGGCGTGTTTTCTGGCTGAACACATGCTTTTGACAGGTAAGGAAAAGGTGGCTGTAGTCACTTTCCAGGAACGCAGCAGTGAGGTAGTGGTCCCTTTTACTCGCAACCAGAGTGTTTTGAATAAGGGCCTGGCTACTATAACCCCGGCAGGGCTTACTCCTATGGCAGACGGGATAGTAACGGCGGTAAACCTCATAAAAGAGAGTAAGGTGCGTAACCCGCTGCTGGTAATGATTACCGATGGGATTCCCAATACTTCATTGTGGACTACTGATGCCAAAGCTGACGCTATGGAAGCAGCTTATCGTATTCCGGAAAACGATATACGTTTCATTTGTATTGGAGTAGAGTCTAACCGATACTATCTGGAGAAGTTAGTGGAACGTGCCAAAGGTGCTCTTTATCTGGTAGACGATTTGAACAAGGACAATCTTATAAATATTATCCATAATGAGAAAAAAACGATACTTGACAGCAAGCGTCAAATGGCATAGATTATTATATGGATGAATTTTATTAATAAGATATTATAGCATTTTTAATTATTTTCTAAGAGTAAAAGTAAATGCAAATTGAGGTTTCGATAACCAAAATTTGCTTTAATAACTCCTCCTTCGTTATAGAGCACCAAGAGGTGCTCTCTTTTTTTCTTATTATGATTAGTCATAAATAATGGACTGGCCTCGTATTCTATAGAAGAAGATTAAGGAGGGAGGAGAAATAATGACCAGAAAATTGATTGCTGTATTAGCGACAATTCTTTTGGGGGTTTGCTTACTGAGCGGAGGATGCTTATCTCCTGAAGACGATAGCAGACTTAATGCCTGGAAAGAATTGATTAAAATTGCCCCTGATCAAGATAAGGCAGATGAAGAGGAAAAAGAAGACAAGCCTGTATTGCCTTCAAAGCCTGTGGAAGTGAAAGATCATACGGAAATAGTATTGTATTTTGCGGATTCTGATGAGAATAAGCTGGCAATTGAAAGGAGAAATATTGAAAAGGCTGAAGGAATTGCTCGTGAAACTATTGAAGAATTAATCAATGGTCCAAAAAGCTCTGAATATACCAGGGTTTTTCCTGAAGGTACCAGGCTTTTGGATATCAATATTACTGAAGACGGACTCTGTATATTGGATTTCAGTACCGAAGTACAAGACTGTAAAAATGCTCAAGAGGAGGATTTGATGCTGGAGTCTATCAGCAAAACCCTGGGACAGTTTCCTACAGTCCAGAGAATTGCTTTTATGATAAATGGACAAAGAACAGATAGGCTTGCTGGATTTGCTGACCTTTCCAATCCCATTGAAATCGCTTATTCTTCGCAACCATAGCTCTTGCCGGGAGACCTCTGGTGTTTTGATTAAATAAGTCGGTTTTATTTGGGTTTTCTTGTGCAAACCAGGGGAAAACTTAATATAGAATATATTGAATAAAAGTGGTACCCTATTCAGGGGAAGTGCCAGGAAATCCAATACAATTTATTAACAGATATTTTCAGGGCATCCTCATATCTTATTTTTATTGAGGTGTTGATTTTGGGAAAAACCTCTCCTATAGGGATCTTTGATTCTGGTGTTGGCGGCTTAACAGTAGTAAAAGCACTTTTAGAACAGATGCCTGCTGAAAGTTTTATTTATTTTGGTGATACAGCGAATGTTCCTTATGGAAACAAGAGCAGAGAACAGCTATTTAATTATGCCCATAAAATAATATCCTTTCTCATTAAAAAGAAAGTAAAAGCAATAATCATAGCCTGTGGTACGCATTCATCAATTACTTTGCCTGAATTATCGCGGCATTACTCTCTGCCTATGCTCGGAGTTGTCAAGGCAGGTGCCAGAGCAGCGGTGAAGTGCAGTAAAAATGGGAAAATAGGTATTGCAGCTACACAGGCGACAGTCAACAGCCTGGCTTATAGCAGGGAAATAAAAAATATCTGTCCTGGTTTTGAAGTTTATGAAACGGCTTGTTCCCGTTTCGTGCCCCTGGTTGAAAGCGGTAGACTTTATGGAGAAGAAGTTAATAAAGCTGTCAGGGAATATATAGGTCCCTTGTTGGAGCGAGGAATTGACACCCTGGTACTGGGATGTACCCATTATCCTTTTCTGGTACCGGCTATTGAGGGATTTGCTGGGAAAAATATTATTACTGTTGACCCTTCCTGCCAGACTATAGTTGAAATACGTGAAGTCTTTTCACAGAAAGGGATGCTCAATGATGACAACTGCAGAGCATTCCATCATTTTTATGTAAGCGGGAATGATGATTCTTTCTATAAGGTGGGCAAGAACCTGATAGGGGATACTCTGAAAGAAGTCCGCAAAGTAAATCTGGATTGAGGTAGTTATTATGGGGAAAATCGGTTTTACTACGAGCATCCCGGTAGAAATTATCCTTGCTGCCGGGAAAATTCCAGTTGACTTGAATAATATTTTTATCAATTCTGAAAGGGCGCAGGCTCTGGTGGAAATAGCTGAAGAAGCCGGCTATCCTCGCAACACCTGCGGGTGGATTAAGGGGCTGTATTCGGTGAGTCTGGAAAGTGAGATGGAAGCGGTAATAGCAGTAATGCAGGGTGACTGCAGTAATACCCAGGCCCTGATGGAGACTCTGCAACTGAAAAACCTCAATATTATACCATTTGCTTTTCCTTTTGATCGTGATCGGGAAATGCTTAAAATGCAGGTTTACAGGCTTATGGACTATTTCGGCGTGGAATATGCCGCGGTCCATAAAATAAAAGAAGAGCTTGCGCAGGTTCGTCGATTGTGTCATCAAATTGACCTTATGACCTGGCGTGAGCAGCAGGTTACAGCTTTCGAGAACCACTATTACCTGGTTTCCTCCAGTGATTTCAATGGCGACCCGGTTAAGTATGGACAGGAACTGGAGCATTTTATTAATGAAGCCAGGCTGCGAGAGCCATATGACGATGGAGTCCGTCTGGCCTTTATTGGTGTTCCGCCTATTTTTACTGACATTTATTCCTTTCTCGATTCAATAGGAGCACAGGTAGTTTTTAATGAAGTTCAGAGGCAGTTTTCCATGCCATTTGACAGCAGGGACATTTATGAACAGTATTTGTTATATACCTACCCATACGGGGCTTTTGCACGTCTTAAGGATATTGAAAGAGAGATTGGCTTAAGGAAAGTGGACGGAATAATTCACTATACCCAGACTTTTTGTTTTCGTCAGATAGAGGATCTTATTTTCAGAGAAAAGCTTAAAATGCCTTTTTTGACTCTGGAAGGGGACAGGCCTGGTAAAGTAGATGCCAGAAGCCGTATGCGCCTGGAGGCATTTGTGAATATGCTTAAACCGAAAATTTGTAAATAGACGCTGATTTCTATGATTGGCTTAAGATTTCTTAATAATGAACAAAACACTGCATCTAATAAAGGATGATTTGCTTGATAGGTATTGATCTGGGTTCCAGAAGTATAAAAATAGTACAGATGACAGGTGATAGTATAGTTCATCATGCTGTTTATGATACTATTACATTTTATCGTAAATATGGCAGTACTGCTAAGGGCAGTCTGAAAATAAATTTTGATGAACTGGGTTTTGAACAGGATCAACTGGTAGCAACCGGCTATGGGAAGATTGCTGTGCAGGTGGAAGGAGCCGTACATATACCGGAAATCCAGGCTCATGTCCGGGGAGCAGTATTCCAGTCTGCCCTCGATGATTTCACCTTGCTGGATATCGGCGGTCAGGATACAAAGGTAGTCTTGGTAAGAGATGCCAGGGAAGTGGACTTTATGACCAATGACCGTTGTGCCGCCAGTTCTGGCAGATATATGGAGAATATGGCAGCTGTTCTGGGAATAAGTCTGGATGAATTGTCTTCATACAGTGAGGAAGCGGTGGAGTTGAGTTCTACCTGTGCAATTTTCGGAGAGACTGAAATCATAGCCCGAATAGTGGAGGGGAACACTACAGCCAGCCTTGCTGCCGGAGTCAATTATGCTTTATATAAACGCTTTTCCACTATGTTGAGAAAGCTTTCCAGTAAAATAATTGTTTTATCTGGTGGTGGGGCTATGAATTCAGCTCTGCAACTGATAATCAGCCGGGAAACGGGTAGAGAGGTATATAGATTGGCCGAGCCCCAGCTGAACGGAGCTATTGGCTCTTGTATTTTTGGTTCCAATATGGTGCATGAGTGATGTTAGCTGTCATAATGGCAGGCTTTATCTGTTTAAGCCTGCCTGAGGTTTATATATAATATGTAAGAAATTTATTTTGGAGGTTTAGTAATGAGCAGACCAAATAACAGGCTGGATAATGAGATGAGAGAGATAAGCATAACTCCAGGATTTATAAAACATCCTGATGGTTCGGTTTTGATTGAAACCGGTGATACCAGGGTTCTGTGCTCGGCCATGGTTGAGGAGAAGGTGCCGCCCTTTTTGAGGGGAAGCGGGAAAGGCTGGATAACTGCTGAGTACTCACTGCTGCCAGCTTCTACTGAGACCAGAACACAGCGTGAAGCGAGCAGGGGCAAGATTAGCGGAAGAACATCGGAGATACAGAGGTTGATTGGCAGGTCTCTGCGGGCAGTTGTGGATTTGGATAAACTGGGGGAGAGGACCATTTGGATTGATTGTGATGTAATACAGGCTGATGGAGGAACCAGAACGGCTGCCATAAGCGGCAGTTTTGTTGCTCTTTACCTGGCTCTTAAAAAATTACAAGAAGCAGAACTCCTGGAAGAGATTCCTGTTACTGACTACCTTGCTGCAATAAGTGTGGGCATAGTAGATGGAGTGCCGGTTTTGGATCTGGAATATATTGAGGATTTTAGAGCAGATGTGGATATGAATGTAGTAATGACCGGCAAGGGCGAATTTGTCGAAATACAGGGGACTGCCGAAGGGATGAGCTTCGGGAAAGACAAACTGGATATTCTTTTGAACCTGGCTGAAAAAGGTATACAGGAACTAATCGCAATGCAGAAAAGTATAATAGGAGAGTAGCTCTTATGCAAAAAAAAATCCTCTTGGCCAGCAGAAACCAGAACAAAAAAAGAGAGCTGCAGGAAATATTGAAGGGTATGAAAATAGGGATATTGACCCTGGATGAAATCAGCAGTGTTCCAGAGATTGAAGAAGACGGGAATTCGTTTGCGGAAAATGCCGTAAAAAAAGCAGTCGAAACTGCTGCTTACAGTTCCATGTTTTGCCTGGCTGATGATTCCGGCTTGGTCGTGGATGCCCTGAATGGAGAACCGGGAATATATTCTGCTCGTTATGCCGGTATAAATACTGATGATTCAAAAAACAATGAAAAACTACTGTTGATGATGAAGGATATCGATGCAGGACACAGGACAGCACGTTTTGTGTGTGTGATTGCTTTTAGTGATAAGGATGGAAATGTGGAGACCGTTGAGGGCAACTGCCCGGGTAGGATAGCTTTTTCGCCTATGGGCAGCGGGGGATTTGGCTATGATCCTTTATTTATTCCCGATGGCTATGAAAAAAGTTTTGCCCAGCTTTCTGCATATGAAAAGAACCGTATAAGTCATCGGGGAAAGGCTTTGCAGAAAGCCCGGCCCCTGATAGAAAAGTATTTTTGCCAGGGATGATGTTCTGGCCCTTGAGGGGAGGGCATTATGTATGAGGATTGCTGTGGTCGGCGATACACATGGCAGGATAGAAAAAATAAAAAAGGAACTGCGGGCCAAAAAACCTGATTATATGTTTTTTACCGGTGATCATTACAGTGATGCCCGGAGAATAGCTTATCATTTGAAACTCGGCTTTGATGCTGTGGTCGGCAATTGTGATGCCAGGAAGGCAGGTTCTGCAGAAAAACTTATAGAGATGGCAGGAAAACGCTTTTATATTGTTCATGGACACCAGTATGGAGTAAAACATAACTTGCAATCACTTTATTATCGTGGCAAAGAAGTGGAAGCTGATGTGGTTTTATTTGGACATACTCATGTACCTTTATGCGAGGAATTTGATAATCTGTGGTTAATAAACCCTGGCAGCCCATCGCTTCCACGTATGGGTAAAATCGGGAGTTATGCGATGATTAAAGCTGATTCTCTGGTCTTTTCTCCTGAGATTATATATTTGAAAACTTAAGATAAAGTTAGCTTCGAATATAAAAGGATTGTCTGTTAACTGACTTTTGAGTCAGAAAACAGACTTTTTTTTTTTTTTTTTT
>JAHDSE010000119.1 GCA_018432955.1 Syntrophomonadaceae bacterium | reverse complement strand
TTTTTTTCATATTTCTTCAGAAAAAACAAATGAGCCGGAGGGTGATAAAAGCAGCATGATTTTTTCTCTATTGGATAAACCAGGTTCTCTCTGTGAGGTCCTGGGGATATTTGCCAGAGAAAACATGAATTTGAGTAAACTGGAGTCACGAAACAGAATAAAAGGCCGTTATTCCTTTTATGTCGATGTAGATGCGGGGGCAGTTGCGATAAGAGCTGTACTTGAAGAATTGAAAGAATGCTGTGATTCTGTTAAATATCTGGGTTCTTATAAAAAAAGCAGGCTTATAGGTAAACAATAATCTACAAGGGCTTTTTTATAATAATTTGATGATGGGAGATCTTAAGATGCTGATATATTGTGATTTTGAACCAGAAGGGCTTTATGATGGTTTGCATGAGCTGATCAGAACGGCTTATCCCGGAGCTGAAATAAGGAGAGAAGGGCCATGTGCCGAGAGTGAAATGACAATAAGAATTAAGCTGCTGCAAAATGGGAAAAAGATTTCTTTATATGGAGAAGTATCCTCTGGCATGGGGAAAATGTCTGATGAGAAAGAATTCGGGTTAGCGGGAGATGTTGCAGAAGAACACAATGAGGCCAGGAAGCTGGCCAGGGTATTTACCTACGGCTTGCTGAGCAAACAGCTGGGAAGGGATATAAGTTCCTATGGGATTCTTACCGGGGTAAGGCCGGTGAAACTGGTACATCGCTTCCTGGATCGGGGATATGATACAGGTGCTGTCCTGCAAATCCTGCAAAAGGAGTATTTGCTTGAAGAAAGCAAGGCCAGGCTGCTGCTGGAAGTTGCTCTTAACGATCGGCCTTACCTGTTGAATAAAGATGAGGCCGAAAAGCTCATAAGTGTTTATATAGGTATACCTTATTGCCCGAGCCGCTGCTATTATTGCTCTTTTCCCGGTGCGGTATTGAAGGATTACGAAAGTGAAATAGCGCCTCTTATGAAGGCGATGGCGAAAGAGATAAATGCCATGGGTGAGTATATCAAGGAGAATGGAATATCCGTACAGTCCATTTATATTGGCGGAGGCACCCCTACAGTACTCTCTGAGGCCGATTTGACCAGGCTTTTCAGTTTGCTTTATGATAAGTATGTTTCTGAAGCTACTGCAGAGATTACTGTAGAGGCGGGCAGACCCGATACCTTATCTTTATCCAAGCTAAGGACCTTAAAGATGCTGGGGGTTGACCGGGTCTGTATTAATCCTCAAACCATGAATGATTCCACTCTTAAACTAATAGGGAGGAATCATGATGAGAAGGGAGTGGTGCAATCGGTAGAGTGGGCCAGACAGGCAGGTATAAAAAAAATTAATATGGACTTAATAGTAGGACTTCCTGGAGAGGATATCCAGGAAAACACGTACACGGCAAAAAAAATACTAAAATTAAAGGCTGATAATCTTACAGTCCATACACTGGCTCTCAAAAGGGGTTCGCTTATGGCGGAATTAGAAGGAAAAAGCAGGATAGAGGAGAGGCTTAGGGAGGTGCAAAAGGGAGTAGAACTTTTTTCTAACCTTTTTCGAGAACAGGGATATATTCCTTATTACATGTATCGGCAAAAGTATATGAAGGCCAATATGGAAAATATCGCTTTTGCTATGCAGGGAAGTTTTTGCCTCTATAATATCCAGATGATTGAAGAAAGACAGACTATCATTGGTATGGGGGGGGGAGCTGCCAGCAAATTTGTGCAAACCGGGGATTGGAGCCTGAGTTCGGTTCACAATCCCAAAAACCCTAAAACTTATTGCGAATCTGTGGAAAAGCTCATTAAACGTAAATTTGACAAGCTTCAGGCCTTAAATTAGAATTATCCAAGGAATATTATAATTCGGAGGGGAAATCATGCAAATAAAAGCCCCCAGAGGTACATATGATATTTTACCGGATGATTCTGGAAAATGGCAATTTATAGAAAAAATCATGAAGGAAACAGCAGAGGCTTATGCTTTCAGAGAAGTAAGGACTCCATTGTTTGAACATACTGAATTATTCGAGCGGGGTGTTGGCGAGACTACAGACATAGTAAGCAAAGAGATGTATACTTTTAATGACAGGGCAGCTCGAAGCCTTACGCTTCGTCCGGAAGGTACTGCTTCCTGTGTTCGTTCACTGATTGAACACCGTTTATACGGGGGATTAATGCCTATCAAATGGTATTACTGCGGTCCCATGTTCCGTTATGATCGTCCTCAGGCCGGCAGATACAGGCAGTTTCACCAATTCGGGGTGGAGGCTTTTGGAAGCAATAATCCCTATCTGGATGCAGAAATAATAATTCTTATGCTGGAGATTCTGTCACGCCTGGGTCTGAACGAATATGAACTGCATCTGAACTCGGTAGGCTGCCCTGAGTGCAGAAAGGAATACCGGCAGAAACTCATAGCTTTTATGGAGCCTTTCAAAAAACAACTCTGTAAGGATTGCCAGCTCAGGTATATTCTGAATCCCCTGCGGGTTCTGGACTGTAAAAATGAGCTCTGTCACACAGCCATTGCCGGCTATCCCGTTATATCCGACAGTCTCTGTGACAATTGCCGGGAACACTATGCACAGGTGAAAGCCGGTCTTGAAGCTAACAGTATTTCCTTTATTCATGACGACAAGCTGGTGAGAGGCCTGGACTATTATAGCAATACGGCCTTTGAGGTTCATATACCGGGTATAGGGGCTCAGAGTGCTGTGGGAGGCGGCGGAAGATATAACGGCCTGGTAAAGGAATGCGGAGGGCCGGATTTCCCGGGAATAGGTTTTGCTCTGGGCCTGGAAAGGCTGCTCCTGGCGATGGATGCCCTTAATGATAAACAATTAGAAAATGATTATTCCTGTGTTTTTGTGCTGCCAATGAAAAAGGATTTTGAAGCTGATGCATTTAAAATCCTGAGCCATTTGCGCCGGGCCGGGATTAGAGCAGAAAAAGATTATATGGGGCGCAGTACCAAAGCACAGCTTAAATATGCGGATAAAATAGGAGCCAGAGTGGTTTTGTTTATTGGGGAAGAGGAAATCCAGCAAGGTTTCCTGACTTTGAGAAACATGGAGAGTAAAGAACAGCTCCGGGTTGAGAATAATGAGCTTGTCAATACTATAAACAATATTTTGCATAAGTTTTAGGAGGAATATTGATAAATGAAGAGGACTCATAATGCCACTGATATCAGCAGTCAAAATGTAGGCCAGGAGGTTGTGCTCAACGGCTGGGTGAATACCAGAAGAGATCATGGAGGTCTGATATTTATTGATTTGCGTGATCGTTCCGGTATCATTCAGATCGTGTTCAGCCCGGACGTGAATGAAGAATCATTTCATCTGGCAGAGCAGGTGCGCGGCGAGTATGTAGTAGCTGCCAAAGGCAAAGTCAGCCTGCGGCCTGAAGAAACAGAAAATCCCAATTTACTTACCGGTAAAGTGGAGATTTATGTTGAAGAAATGGAGGTCTTGAACAGGGCCAAGACGCCTCCCTTTTACATAGAAGACAATATCGATGTTGATGAAAACCTCAGGTTGAAATACCGCTATCTTGATCTTAGACGGCCGGAAATGAGAAAAAATCTGGAGTTGAGACACCGGGTAGTTAAAGTAATGAGGGATTATCTGGATGAGAAGGCTTTCATCGAGGTGGAGACTCCCATATTAACCAGGAGTACACCGGAAGGAGCCCGGGATTATCTGGTGCCCAGTCGCGTTCATCCAGGGGAGTTTTTTGCGCTTCCCCAGTCACCTCAGCAATACAAGCAATTATTGATGGTGGCGGGAATGGAAAAGTATTTTCAAATCGCCAGGTGCTTCAGGGATGAAGACCTTCGGGCTGACAGGCAGCCTGAGTTTACCCAACTGGATATGGAAATGTCTTTTGTGGATGAAGAGGATATTTTTCAGCTGATAGAAGAAATGATGCTGCGAATATTCAAAGAAGGACTGGAACAGGATATCAGTATTCCTTTTCCCCGTATATCCTATGAAGATGCCATGAAAAAATATGGGAACGACAGACCAGATCTGCGTTTTGGCCTGGAGATAGTTGATTTAACCGAATTGCTGAGAGATGTGGAATTCAAGGTTTTTTCCGGTGCTATTAAATCGGGTGGAGTAGTAAGAGCTATAAATGCCAGGGGCTGCGGTTCCTTTGCCCGCCGTGAGATTGATAAGCTGGGAGAAATGGCAGTCGAATATGGGGCCAAGGGGATGGCCTGGATTGTTGTAGGCGAAAATGAACTGAAATCGCCCATTATCAAGTTTCTTACTGAGGAAGAAGTCGAACAAATTTTGAATGCCCTTGAAGCTAAACCTGGGGATCTCTTGATTTTTGGCGCTGACTCTGCGGAAACCGTTGCCCGGGTTCTGGGAAATCTGCGCATGGAACTGGCCAGAAGACTTAATCTTTTGGAGAAAGAAAGTCTTAATTTTGTTTGGGTTCTTGGTTTTCCCCTGCTGGAATATGATGAAGAAGCAAAACGTTATGTTGCTGATCATCATATGTTCACTTCACCATGTCTTGAGGATATAGAGCTCCTGGATACTGATCCCGGGGGAGTAAAAGCCAGGGCTTATGATCTGGTGCTCAATGGTGTTGAGGTTGGAGGAGGAAGTATAAGGATACACCGGAGAGACTGGCAGGAAAAAATATTCGGCTTATTGGGGCTGACTGTGGAAGAGGCCCAGGAGAAATTTGGGCATATGCTGGAGGCTTTCGAATATGGGGCACCACCTCATGGGGGAATTGCTTTTGGTATTGATCGTTTGCTGATGATCATGTCACAGAGGCAGAGTATCAGAGATCTTATAGCATTTCCCAAAACCCAGAGTGCTTCCTGCCCAATGATGGAAACCCCATCAGAAGTAAGCATGAGACAGCTTCGTGAACTATCGCTGAAAATAAGAGATAAATAGCAAATATTTACAATAAAAGGCAATAATAACACTCATCTGTCTTGAAGAAATCAGTATTCTGTGGTATTATGCTATCAAAAGAAACTACGAAAAAAGATCCCTGCTGTGTACGTGAATAGCCGTCAAGTTTTTGCCAACACCAAAACTACGGGAGCCTGACTCTGCGCATGGCTTGTAAGCCCGTGGGTATCGGGACACATCAAGTGTGTGGGAGGGCACCCACCTGCCTAGCAGGTTAAAACTTAGGCTTCACGGCTCGGTGGGGCTTTTTTTGTCTCAAATTTAGTATTTATGGAGATATTTGCTGTGAATGAAAAATTATATAAGAGAACAGAGTTGCTCGTGGGTAAAGCAGGTTTAAGAAAACTCAAAAATGCTTCCATAATGGTAGTGGGATTGGGAGGAGTAGGGTCATTTGCGGTTGAATCCCTGGCTCGCAGCGGGATAGGGTGTATTACTGTTGTTGACCACGATATCATAGAAGAGACTAACCTCAATCGTCAGTTGCCGGCACTTTGTTCCACGATTTCGCAGTACAAGGTTGATGCAGCAGCAGACAGGCTGCTGAAGATAAATCCCCGCCTAAAAATCCGGAAATATTCCTGCTCGTTCAACAGCGAGAACAGTGAGCAGTTTTTCAATACCACTTATGATTATGTTTTGGATGCTATTGATTCCATAAAAGACAAAGTTCACCTTATAAAAACCTGCCTGGATAAAAAAATCCCGATTATCAGTGCTATGGGTACTGCCCGGCGAATAAATCCTCTAATGCTCAGTATTGCTGATATCAAAGAAAGCAGTGTATGTCCTTTGGCTCGCAGGTTGAGAAAGGAATTGCGGCAAGAGGGAATAAGTGAAGGCTTTGAGGTGGTTTTTTCACTGGAAGCGCCTCTGGCCGATGCTGGTATTGCTGATGAGGAGCATCAATTGGGGAGTATGGTTTTTGTCCCGGCTTCAGCCGGTATCCTGATGGGCAGTTTTGTTGTCAGAAGAATCCTGGACTGCTGAAAAAGAAGTTTACACAAGGGGGAAACAGTGATAAAAAATTGCAACCTTTTACTAATGGAAATATATAGTACCTTATTGCATTATTTCGGTCCCCGCGATTGGTGGCCGGCTGACAGCAGGCTGGAGATTATTGTCGGAGCCATATTAACCCAGGCAGTATCCTGGAAAAATGTGGAGAAGGCAATTGCCAACCTGAAAGGGGCGGAAGTACTGGATATTGAGCTTTTGCACAGGATCGACGAAAATGAACTGGCCGAATTAATCAAACCTGCGCTCTACCACCGACAAAAAGCTAAAAAAGTTAAGGCGATGATCGATTTCATATACAGAGAATACCAGGCTGATCTGGATTCCATGAAAAGTGATGATCTGCAGACTTTACGCCTTAAGCTGCTTTCAGTTTGGGGAGTTGGGCCGGAAACAGCAGATTCGATTTTACTGTATGCCTGCGAAAAAAAGATATTTGTAGTAGATGCATATACCTCAAGAATTTTTTCCCGGATAGGACTTCTGGATGGAAAAAGTGGATATGATGAAGTACAGAGTTTTATGCAGACATATCTTCCCCCACAGCTGGACATATATAATGAATATCATGCATTGATTGTTGCTCTGGGAGCCGGATATTGCCGTAAAACAAACCCTCTGTGCAAGAAATGTCCAATTATGTCTTACTGCAAATATTCCTTGAATTGGCAGGATAATTAATAAAGGAGGTAGAAATATAATGGCATATTGGGATCAGGAGAAGGAATGCATGCCTCGGGAGGAATTGGAAAAAATTCAGTTAAGAAGGCTAAAGGAAATCGTATTCAGGGTTTATGCTTTTGTCCCTGCTTACAAAGAAAAAATGGACCAGGCCGGTATAAAACCGGATGATATAAACAAACTGGAGGATATCAAGAATTTACCGTTTACTACCAAGCAGGATTTGCGCGATAATTACCCTTTTGGTTTATTTGCGACACCTATGAGTGAAGTAATAAGAATACACTCATCTTCAGGGACTACAGGAAAGCCAACTGTGGTAGGCTATACCAGGAGAGATATTGAAATCTGGGCTGAACTAATGGCCAGGGCTTTGAGCAGTGCCGGCGCCACCAAAAGATCAGTAATACAGAATTCCTATGGTTATGGACTTTTTACTGGTGGATTGGGAGTGCATTATGGTGCTGAAAGACTGGGGGCCTCGGTAATACCCAGCTCAGGAGGAAACACCAAGAGGCAGATTATGTTGATGCAGGATTTTGGGACAACTGAGCTTACCTGTACACCCTCCTATGCATTATTTATGCATGAGGTTATGCAGGAAATGGGAGTAAAGCCTGCGGATTTGAAGATTAAGGCCGGGGTTTTTGGGGCAGAGCCGTGGTCGGAGAATATGCGGCGGGAAATCGAAAACAAATTGGAAATAGATGCCTATGATATATATGGTTTAAGTGAAATAATTGGTCCTGGAGTAGCTATTGAGTGCAATGCCAAAAGCGGGTTGCACATTGCTGAAGACCACTTTTTGGCTGAAATTATTGACCCGATCAGCGGCCAGGTGCTGGAGGATGGAAATGAGGGTGAACTGGTAATTACTACTATAACTAAAGAAGCCCTGCCGCTCATAAGGTATAGAACCCGTGATCTTTCTTCCCTGAACCGGGAAGAATGTGAATGTGGCAGAACCCATGCCAGAATGGGAAAAGTGCTGGGCAGGTCTGATGACATGGTCATAATCAGGGGGGTTAATGTATTTCCATCCATGGTTGAGAGTGTCTTGCTTGATATTCCGGGAGTTGAGCCATATTATTTACTGGTTGTTGACAGAAAAGACAATCTGGATTTCCTGGAAGTTCAGGTGGAGATATCGGAGAAGCTTTTCAGTGATGAAGTAAGGAAGCTTGAAGAACTGGGAACTTTGATCAATAAGGAACTGGAAAGTGCCCTGGGTATAGGGGTTAAGGTCCGCCTGGTTGAACCAAAATCAATAGAAAGAAGCGAAGGCAAGGCCAGGAGAGTTATAGATAAAAGAAAAATCTGAGGAGGGATATTATGGCTAAACAAATATCGGTGTTTCTGGAAAACAAGGCTGGAAGGCTGTCCCATGTCACCCGTGTATTAGGGGAAGCAGATATCAATATCAGAGCATTGTCAATAGCGGATACTTCTGATTTTGGAATTCTTCGGATCATAGTTAATGATCCGGAAAAGGCTTATACTATATTAAAGGAGGCTGGTTTTACGGTAAGTGAAACCGAGGTGATTGCTGTACAGGTTCCTGATTCTCCCGGCGGACTTGCCAGGGTACTGGAACAAATGTCGGAAGAGAGTCTTAATATTGAATATCTGTATGCTTTCCTGGGTTCCTCGGAAGATGACGCGCTGGTTATCTTTAAAGTGGAAGATTTTGAAAAGGCGCGCAGCACCTTCAAAGAAAAAGGTATTAAATTCCTGGATGAAAAACTTCTTTATAAACTGTAGTTGTAATAAAATTTTAAAAAATTTTTAATTTTGAATGTTTAATTAAGGTAGAGAAGCCCATGCTTCTCATTGATAAATGGCCATCCAATGTTAACATGCCGCTGCCTTGAGATATTTTTCTTGAGTGAGGAGGTATGAGGAGTTAAGAGTGATGCTTGAATATTATACATTGGCTCCAACGTCTAACGCTTTAGGTTTGACTCATTCCAGGGAAAATACCCGGCTTGTTTTTCGGCAAACAAACAGGGGGAGTTTTGATAGATTCTCTATCAATGGAGCTCCCCCTATTTTTGTGGACAAGGTTGTCCAGACATGTTTCCCACCAACATGTCTCCTTAAGTAAAGGAGTTGATAATTATGTATGAATACAGCGGTAATGTTCATATTCATTCCGATTATTCCGATGGAAGCGGGAGCGTAGATGATATTGCTTCTTATGCCAGGGAAGCGGGTCTGGATTTTATTGTTTTAAATGACCATTTTTCGCTTTATCAAAATGATGAGGGATATATTAATGGGGTGCTGGTTTTGCAGGGCATGGAAGTCAATGATACGGCCAACCACTATCTGGCTATGGATATTGAGAAGACTATAGATAAAAATGTGGAATATCCGCAAAGGGTTATTGACGACGTAAATGCCCAAAACGGCATTGGCATTATAGCGCATCCCTTTGAAAAGGGTTCTCCCTTGTTTCACAACAGGCGTACTTATCCATGGAAAGACTGGTCTGTTCAGGGGTTCCAGGGAATAGAAATATGGAATTTTTTATCGCAATGGCGGGATGGAGTCAGCGGAATAATAAAAGGAATATACCTTATGATAAATCCTCACAGTGCATTTATACAGGGACCCTATAGAGAGGCCCTGAAGGTCCTGGACCGTTATCAGCAGGAAGGATGCAGGATTATCCTTGCGGGTGGTTCTGATGCTCATAATGCTCTGCTCAGGATAGGCCCTTTAAAGTTCAGGATTTCTCCTTATGATTTATGCTTCAAGTGCATCAATATGCATATCCTTACTGAAGAACGATTTTCCGGCATTTATTTGGAAGACAGAGAAAAGTTCTATAATGCTATGAGAAAAGGAAAGTGCTGGGTAGCATATGATTTTTTTAAAAATAGCCGGGGCTTTTCTTTTGTGATTAGATCAAGAACAGAAGAATGGGGTATGGGCGAAAGCATACCATTGCAGAACAGTTTGCAGGCAGAAGTAAGAACCCCTTATAAAGCCAGGGTGGTATTAATGAAAAATGGCAGGTGCTGGGAAAAAAGCCAGGGGCAAAAGCATGTATTTGAAAGAATAAGAGAAGGTGTTTATCGAGTAGAAGTGTTTCATGCTCAGGGTCTCAGGTATCGTCCCTGGATATTTTCCAATTCCATATGGGTGACAAAAAATTGATGAGATAGAGGACCGGGCTTGAAGGCCTGATTCCAATAGCCGGGAAAACATACCCCTGACCCTGATAAAGGGATGAAAAAAACAGGGACCTGTGTATCATTTTTTAAGCAGAAAAAACAAGACTCATCATGCACAATGCAGAAATATTGGCGTTTAAAGCTGCTTTTTGTAGAAAATAAGCGAAAAGGAAATAATAAAAAACGATAGTTATACTTTTCACAAAGCAGGGAATGAATACAGCTGAATAGAATATGGTGGATTAAAGTGGAGGGAAGTGGAGTATAATCCCACAATAAAGCTCAGAAGGGGCTGAACAAATGTTCCTGGGTGAATATCAACATTCTCTTGATGCAAAAGGAAGAATAACTATTCCGGCCAAATTTCGTGATGAGCTGGGTGAGAAATTTATTGCCACCAAGGGTTTGGACAATTGCATTTTTCTCTATCCTATTGAGGAGTGGCAGCTTATTGAAGCAAAATTACGCTCACTTCCGTTTACCCGGGCGGATGTTCGGTCTTTTGCGCGGTTTTTTTTCTCAGGAGCGTCTGAAATGGAATTTGACAAACAGGGGAGAGCAGTTCTCTCAATGAAACTAAGGGAATATGCTGCTATAAATAAAGATCTTATTATTATTGGCGTAGGCAGCAGGGTAGAGATTTGGTCAGTTGAAAAATGGACACAATATACAGAGAATGCCGAGTCATCTTATGAAGAAATGGCTGAGAGCCTGGTCGAACTGGGAATATAGGAGTGGAATTTGTGCATCGAGCTGTTTTGCTTGAAGAGACCATATCTTATTTACTTGCTGATCCCCACGGTGTTTATGTTGATTGTACTCTTGGCGGGGGAGGACATCTGGGATGCCTTATGGAAAAGCTGGAGGCAGATGCCCAAGTAATTGCTATTGACAGAGATAAGGATGTACTGCAGAACACCAAAAAAAAGCTGAGCTATGCTAATATTACATTTGTTCACGAGGACTTCAGAAATCTGGATAAGATTCTCAAAGCAAGAAATATAGAAAAAGTAGACGGGATTCTTATGGATCTGGGAGTTTCATCCTTTCAATTGGATATTGCTGAACGTGGTTTTAGCTTTCATGAAGATGCTGTTCTGGATATGAGAATGGATCGTAAACAGGAATTGACAGCCAGGGATATCGTAAATAATTTTTCTGAAAAAGATATTAGCCAGATTTTTTTTCAATATGGTGAGGAAAGGTATGCACGCAGTATTGCGAAAGCAATAGTACGCTACCGGGAAGAAAAAGAAATAGTCACTACTCTGGAGTTGGTGGAAATCATTAAGTCCAGTGTGCCCGCAAAATATCGCAGGGCCAAGCACCCTGCCCGCAAAGTCTTTCAGGCTTTGCGGATTGCAGTTAATCATGAATTAGAGGCTTTGGAAGAGGTTTTACCCATGGCTCTTCAGGCGTTAAAGCCCGGAGGGAGATTATGTATAATTACTTTTCATTCCCTGGAGGACAGGCTGGTCAAGAGATTTTTCAGGGAAAAGGCCAGGGACTGTATTTGTCCGCCAGGATTACCGATATGTATCTGTGATCACCAGGCTGAACTGAAGGTGGTCTTCCGCAAAGCTCTGGCAGCAGGTGAAAGAGAACGTAGCGAGAATCCAAGGGCCAGAAGTGCAAAGCTCAGAGTGGCCGAAAAATTATAGTTCTATATACAGGGGAGGAAGAATAATATGGTACAGGCGGGTTATAATTACGCAAGAGATCTGGCTTTGCAGCCTGTCTCAGAACCTGCAAAAAGAGAGCGGCATATCCACAGAACTTATAAAAAGGTTAACCGTAAGCAGGAATGGCTGATAAAGATTGGTATATGTTTTTTTCTATATGCTTGTTTGGTTGTTTTCTTGTGCATAAAAGGTGCTGTTCTGGGTTACCAGATAGTTCAGTTGGAAAATGATATTAACAAATTGGAGGCGAGTGCTGATCGTATGGAATATGAAATAGCACAGAAAAGCTCTCTGGAAAAGATTGAACAGCTGGCAGTTGCTGAATTGGGAATGCATCACCCAGAAGAGCATATGAAAATTGCAGGAAGCTGTATTGAGAACCAAGAGATGAAAACTGACGAATATCCTGAAACTGTCGAAGCTCAGACAGCTGGAAAACCTCTGGGAAAATTGTATGCCAGTTTAGTCCATCTTGCGGTAAATAATAATTAAGAAAAACGAGGTGGCCGAATATGCAGACCACTGGTTTGCTCCTTAAAAAGCGTATAGTGACGCTTTTTTTCTTATTTGCATTGGGATTTTTTTTACTGGGCGGCAGGGTTTTTTGGGTGCAATTTGTCAAAGGTGCTGAGTATTCCGAAAAAGCCATCCAGAATCGTATGCGTGATGTACCGGTTGAATCAAAACGCGGTATAATCTATGACCGGAACGGACAGGAATTGGCAATATCTGTGAGTGCCGATTCGGTATATGCTATACCTATTGAGATAAGAGCTTCGGGAAGGGAAAAGGAAATTGCCTGCGGACTTGCTGAGGTTCTGGAGATGGATGAAAACAAACTCCTGGAGCGTCTTACAAAAACCACTTCTTTCGAGTGGGTCAAGCGCCAGATAGAATTCGAACAATCAAAAAAGATTCGGGAAATGGATCTTCCCGGAATAGGATTAACTGAAGAGAGCCGTCGTTATTATCCCAAAGGAACGCTTGCCAGCCATGTTTTGGGAATTTCGGGAATAGATAATACCGGCCTGGAAGGGATAGATTATTATTATAACGATCTTGTCGGGGGGATCAAAGGGCGCATAATAATAGAACATGATGCTGTCAACAGGCCAATTCCGGAGGCAACACATAAATACATCCCGCCAGTTGATGGGGCGGATTTGATGTTGACCATAGATGAAAGTATTCAATATATCACTGAACGAGAACTGGATAAAGTTTTTCAAGAGAGGCAGGCCAAGCAGGCTGCTGCTATTGTGATGGATCCCCAAACAGGAGAAATTCTTGCCCTGGCCTGCAGACCGAATTTTAACCCCAATAATTATAATGACTATCCTGCCAGCAACAGGCACAATTATGCAATTAATGATTCCTATGAACCCGGTTCCACTATGAAAATTACTACTGCTGCCATGGCCATGGAAGAGAAAGTGGTAAATGAAGAGAGCAAGTTTTTTTGCCCGGGATATATAAAAGTAGGGGCAGAGACCATAGGGTGCCCGGATAGAAAAGCTCATGGGAGCCAGACCTTTGCGCAGATTGTGGAAAATTCCTGCAATGTAGGATTTGTTGAGCTGGGTCTGGAATTGGGCCTGGAAAAGTACTATAAATATCTAAGAGCCTTTGGCTTCGGAAAGATGACGGGAATTGACCTGCCAGGTGAGGCAAGCGGGATACTCGTTCCCAGAAATTCTGCACAACAAATTGACCTGGCTACAATGGCAATGGGGCAGGCTAATGCGGTTACGCCTATTCAGTTGATTACTGCTGTATCAGCTGTGGCCAACGACGGGATACTGATGAAACCCCACCTGGTAAAGCAGGTTGCAGACAAGAATGGTAAGGTAATTAAAAAGAATGAGCCGACGGTAGTCAGGGAGATAATTTCTAAAGAAACAGCAAAAGAGCTGTGTTTGATATTGGAAGGGGAGGTTGTTAATGGCACCGGTAAAAATGCCTATATAGAAGGCTACCGGGCTGCCGGGAAAACAGGTACTGCGCAAAAACCTTCTCCCACCGGAGGATATCTGCCTAATGAATATGTTGCTTCCTTTATTGGCTTTGCCCCTGCCAATGATCCGAAACTGGCTTGCCTGGTTGTGGTGGATGCACCTCAGGGATACCCTTATTATGGTGGTTGGGTTGCCGCACCTGCCTTTAGGGAAATCATAAAGGATTCCTTGCGTTACCTGGAGTTGCCCATGGAGCAGACAGAAGATAGTGAAGAACTTGTTGAAGAGCAAAAGAACAAGCAGGTTCTGGTTCCAGATCTGGTGAACTTACCCCTTGCTGAAGCAATTACAACGGTAAAAAACCGCGGACTCGAACCCAGGGTCAGTGGTACTGGTGACATTGTATGGCAGCAGACACCTAAGCCGCAGACTAAATTAGACAGGGGTTCAGAGGTAATAATACATCTGTCGCCTTTTGAAAAGGGCGAAGAAGGCAGTGAAATTACGGTTCCTGATCTGCAGGGCAAATCAATGAAGGAAGTAGTGAAAATATTGGCTGACCTGGGGCTGCATTTGTTGCCTGAGGGATATGGATTGGCTTATGAGCAATCACCGGAAGCGGGAAAAATTGTGACCAGTGGTTCAACCATCAAGGTCAGGTTCCAGGCTATAGGAGAGTAGAGGTAATCCATTAGGGATAAGCTGTTTGTGCAGGAAAAGAGCGCTAAGAGTATCTGAAACACTGGCATGAAGATAGTAATATAGCCTTGATATGGATTATTGGAAAGCTGACTGAATCGTCAGGCTTAAGAAAGGAGGAAGGGCTTTGAGGTTAAGTGATACATTAAATGGTATTGACTATACGCTTCTAAGGGGCGACCTGGAAAAGGAAATCAGCGGGATCTATTATGACTCCAGAAGGCTTACCCCTGGTTCATTGTTTGTATGTGTTTCCGGCCTGAAAACCGATGGACATCTTTATATCAATGAAGCAATCAAGAATGGAGCGACGGCAATTCTTGCAGAGAGAAAAGTGGAAACAGATGAAACCATCACGTTTGTTCTGACCAATGACAGCCGCAAAGCTATGCCTTTTCTTGCTGCCAATTTTTATAAGGAACCTTCCAGGGATATGAGAGTAATAGGAGTAACAGGAACCAATGGGAAGACTACTACGGCTCATCTGCTCAGAGCAATACTTGAGGAGGCAGATAGGAAAACGGGAATCATGGGTACCCTTTATGCAAAAATAGATGAAAATGAAAAAATTCTGGGACATACGACTCCGGAAGCCTTTGAAATAGAAGAGTTTATGAGCATGAGCCGGGAAAAGGACGGGGAATACATAGTAATGGAGGTCTCATCTCATGCCCTGGATCTTAACAGAGTCGACAGGATATATTTTGATGCGGCGATTTTTACCAACTTGAGCCAGGATCATCTGGATTATCACAAGGATATTAATAATTATAAAAATGCCAAACTTAAGCTTTTCAGAATGCTCCCTGAGAAACCTGCTGCTTTCAGTATAATAAATGCGGATGATGCATTTGCTGCTGACTTTCTGGAAGCTGCAGGCAAAAACTCATTCACCTATGGAATAAGCAATGATGCTGATTTTCAGGCAAGGGATGTTAATGTCAGTCTCAAAGGCAGTAGTTTTACAGTAAAACATGCTGCCGGGGAATTTTCCGTAAAAATGAAACTGGTTGGACTTTTCAGCGTTTATAATGCGCTGGCAGCTATTTCTTTTGCCCTTAAGGAAGGAATAGATCAGCCTATTATCAAATCTGCACTGGAAAAAGTTCAAGGGGTCCCAGGAAGGTTTGAACAGGTAGACTGTGGACAGGATTTTACGGTGATAGTTGATTATGCGCATACACCTGATGGGTTGGAAAACATTCTAAAGACAGCCCGGGATATAGTAGAAAACCGTCTGATAACCGTCTTTGGCTGTGGGGGGGATCGGGATAGAATGAAAAGACCGCTTATGGGAGAAGCTGCTGCCCGCTACAGTGATTTTTGTGTAGTTACTTCTGATAATCCACGAAGCGAAGAACCGGAAGCAATTATCGAGGATATTATTCCCGGTTTAAATAAGGTTGAGAATTCCCGATATGCAATTATTGCTGACCGCAGGGAGGCAATAAGGCATGCTATATACCTGGGCAGGAAGGGTGACCTGATTGTTATAGCGGGGAAAGGGCATGAAAATTACCAGTTGATCGGCGGACAAATTCTGGATTTTGATGATAGAAAAGTTGCCCGCGAATTCATAGAAGATAAACTGCAAAGCAGTTTATAGGTCTTGGAGGCTGTTTATGCAAGGATATATTCTTGATTCATTATGGGCTCTTGTTCTGGCCATATTCGTTTCTTTGCTTATGGGTCCTTTTGTTATTCCCTTTTTGTCGCGTTTAAAAGTCGGGCAAAGCATAAGAGAAGATGGGCCTCAAAGGCATTTAAGCAAGTCTGGCACTCCTACTATGGGAGGTATCATAATCATTACTGCAGTAATGATAGCCAGTTTTATGATGGCTGGAGCCAGTGCCGAAGTTCTCAGTGTAGTCCTGGTCATGATTTCTTTTGGAGGGATAGGCTTCTGGGATGATTATATAAAAGTGGTCCTCAAAAGGTCTCTGGGGCTTCGTGCCCGTGAGAAACTGGGCCTGCAGCTGGCGGTTGCCGGTTTTTTTGCTCTGCTTCTAATGTTATATTTTGATCGGGGAACGGAGTTAATAGTACCATTTACAGGCAGCAACATTGAGCTTGGCTACTGGTATGTTCCTCTGCTTATTATTGTGCTGATTGCTACTGCCAATGCGGTTAACCTGACAGATGGCCTGGATGGACTGGCATCAGGAGTGACTTTTTTTGTGGCTGTGGCTTTTGCTTTCCTGTGCTTGATGACAGCTCATTATGAGCTTGTGATTTTCTGTGCTGCACTTGCCGGTGCCTGTATAGGTTTTTTAGTCTTTAATCGCTTCCCTGCCCGAATTTTTATGGGAGATACTGGTTCTATGGCACTTGGCGGAGCTGTGGCCGCCCTGGCTGCGATCTGCAGAATGGAATTGGTTCTGGTAATAATTGGCGGGGTATATGTAATTGAAACTTTGAGTGTTATATTACAGGTACTGTCATACCAGACAAGTGGGAAGCGCATATTTTTAATGGCGCCTCTTCATCATCATTTTGAATTAAAAGGGTGGTCGGAAAGCAGGGTAGTCATATTATTTTATCTCCTGTCACTGCTTTTTGTTATAATAGGCCTTCTAAGTGTAAAGGGTATTGGTGCTGGTTAAACTTTTAGTTTTGAATTATGGTAGTTTGGCACTCAGCAATGCTATAGTCTCGCTAATCTGCGTTAAGAGCGAACTGAGTGCCGGAGTCTTTATTAAGCTTTTCAAGTTTGCGTTGTTCTCAATAAATTGTGTTGCAGGGAAATCAATTTTGAATTAGATGATGGGAAGTGTAATTCATTGGACTTTTGTGGAAAAAGGGTTTTAATTGTGGGATTGGCTCGAAGTGGTCTGGCAGCAGTAAGTGTTTTGCATAAGCATGGAGCGATTATCAGTGTCTGCGATAAAAAAAGAGCTGAAGAAATAGAAATAAATATCAACGAGCTTAAAAAAGAGACAAATGATGTTTTTTTGGGAGCTTATCCTATTGTAAAAAAGGAAGACTATGATTTTTTAGTAGTAAGTCCTGGAGTGCCATTGGATATTGCTCCCATAAGGGAAGCGAGTATTCAGGGTATCCCGCTTATAGGGGAAGCCGAGCTGGCTTATCTCATTAAAGCAGATACAGTAGAATTCTATGCGATTACCGGAACCAATGGCAAGACTACAACTACCTCTTTGCTGCAGTATATCCTGGGGAATGCCGGGAGGAATTCTTTTTCTGCCGGGAATATAGGAATTCCCTTGAGCAGTCTGGTGGATGGTTTGGAGGAAGCTTATGTTTCAGTGGAAATGTCGAGTTTTCAGTTGGAGACCAGCAGGAATTTTCGTCCCCATATCTGTGGAGTTCTTAATATCAGCCCAGACCATCTGGATAGGCATAAAAACATGGAAGCTTACATTGCGGCGAAATCCAGAATTTTTGCCAATCAAGCTGAGGAAGATTTTGCTTTGCTTAATTATGAAGATCCAATTGTCAGGGATATGGCTCAAAGCTGTAAATCGCAGCTTATTTTCTTTTCCACGGAACGTGTGTTGAAAAATGGTGTATATATTGAGAATAATATGATCAAGGCACAAATCAATGATGATATCCTGGATATTTGCCCTCTGGAGAGCATTATTATCAGAGGCAGGCATAACCTGGAAAATATTCTTTGTGCTGCAGGTATAGCTCTTGTTGCTGGAGTGAGTCCAGAGATTATTTGCTATTCCTTAAAGACTTTTCGCGGGGTCAGACACAGGATGGAAGAGGTGAGCCAAAAAAATGGTGTACTTTACATCAATGATTCCAAAGCCACCAATCCGGAATCTGTAATCAAGGCCCTGGAATCATTTATTGAACCTGTGGTTTTAATTGCCGGAGGACGAAATAAAGGCTCGAATTTTTCGGGTCTGGCCAGTGTTATTAAAGACAAAGTGAAGGCTTTGATACTATTGGGAGAGGCCAAAAAAGAAATGGAAACTGCAGTCATGAACACAGGCTTCAGCAATATATATGAGGTAGGGGACTTTGATGCTGCTGTATTAAAAGCCAGTGAACTGGCAGTTGCAGGAGATGTCGTCTTGCTCTCGCCTGCCTGTGCCAGCTGGGATATGTTTGCGAGCTATGAGCACAGAGGAGATAGGTTTTGTGAGCTTGTAAGAGAAATGGACTAATATTAATTTTGAATTACATGTACTCTGTGGGTAAGGTGTAAGGTGTAAGGGGCAAGGGTAATGCCTGGGATATAATCCATTAAGTCCAGCATCCAGCGTCTGGCGTTCAGCATCTTACGTCTCAACAGTATAAAGCAAAAAAATTGTAACTAAGAGGAGGATTGGTCAGTGAGGTTAAAAAAGGGACCGCCTGATTTTGTCCTGTTTATAACTACACTAACTTTGCTTGGTATAGGCCTGATTATGGTTTTCAGTTCCAGTGCGGTAACCGCCAACCTCTGGTATGATGATGCCTATCATTTTTTCAAACGTCAGTTGATCTGGGCGTTAATCGGCATTACAGCTATGATTGTAATAATGAAAATAAATTATTTCCGACTCAAGGATTTTGCTGTACCTTTAATGATTATTACAGTAATATGTCTTATTCTGGTGCAGACTCCTCTGGGAGTTGAAACCAAGGGCTCCAGTCGCTGGCTCAATATTGGGCCATTGGGCCGTTTGGCACCATCCGAAATGGCTAAATTGGCAGTAGTTATGTTCATGGCCAAGGCCCTGGACTATAACCTGGAAAATATAAAATCTTTTAAAAGAGGGGTATTACCTTTTTTACTCATGCTGGCTTTTATCGGGGGACTCATTTATATTCAGCCTGACCTGGGAACAACGTTTGCCGTTGCCGCTACGGTGATTTTTTTACTTTTTGCAGCAGGAGCAAAACTCTCGCACCTGGGGTTGATTGTTTTGTCTGGACTGGGTGCCTTAGCTGCTGCTATTGCTGTGGCTCCTTACAGACTGGCACGCTTTATTGCTTTTCTGAAGCCGTGGGAAGATCCCAGTGACAAAGGTTATCAGACCATACAGTCATTTTATGCTCTGGGGTCGGGAGGTTTGTTTGGTATGGGCCTGGGCAGAAGCAGACAAAAGTTCTTTTATCTTCCTGAACCGCATACCGATTTTATTTTTGCTATTCTGGGAGAAGAACTGGGATTTATCGGGGCATTTGTGGTTATAGCCCTGTTCTTGTTATTTGCCTGGAGGGGGTTTAAAATTGCCATTAATGCTCCTGATACCTTCGGGAATTTGCTGGCTGCAGGAATAACAATAATGATAGTATTACAGGCGGCTATAAACATTGGAGTTGTATCAGGAATGCTTCCGGTTACCGGGATTACTCTGCCTTTTGTAAGCTATGGAGGTTCATCGCTGCTTTTTAGTATGGCAGGAGTAGGCTTGTTGTTGAATATATCCAGATATAGTACCTATAGATAGTCGATGGATTGGAGATAGAAAATGAAGATTATTTTAAGCGGCGGGGGCACAGGAGGACATATTTATCCTGCCCTGGCCATAGCCGGAGAAATAAGACAGCGGGTGCCTTCAGCAGATATCCTGTATGTGGGCAGCAGAGAAGGGATGGAAAACCATATAGTGCCTCTTGAGGGGTTGAATTATAAGTCTGTGGACATTTCCGGAATTGATCGTTCATCAATGCTAAAGGCTTCAAAATCTCTGGTCAAGTTCCCCCGTAGTTTTTTTCAAGCCTGGGATATAATAAAAGAGTTTAAACCGGATGTAGTGGTTGGAACGGGAGGATATGTTTCCTTCCCGGTTGTTCTGGCTGCTACTTTTTTTGCGTGTAAAACTGTTATTCACGAGCAGAATGCGGTTATGGGTCTGGCAAATCGCAAGCTCGCCAGGAGAGCAGATTATACCTTATTAACTTTTGAAGAAGCTGGAGCACAGCTGGATGCCAAACGTACCGTATTAACAGGTCTTCCGGTGCGCAAAGAGATTTTGGAGGTCAATCCGGAACAGGCGAGAAGAAACCTGGGAATTCGCGAAGATTGTTTTACCCTCGTCGCTTTTGGGGGCAGCCGCGGTGCCAGGTCTATTAATAGGGCTGTGCTGGAATTCCTGACTTTAGCCAGGAAAGAGGATATGCAATTAATATGGATAACCGGCAACCTGGACTACAATGATATAAATAAAGAGGTGCAGGAACTGGATTTATCCGGCTGGGAAACCGGCTTGCAGATAACGCCTTTTATGTATAATATTGAGGAGGCACTGGCAATTGCTGATCTTGCGGTGTGCAGGGCCGGTGCAAGCACTTTAAGTGAGCTTGCGGATTTGGGCTTGCCGGCTATACTGATTCCTTATCCATATGCAGCCGAAAATCATCAGGAAAAAAATGCCCGGGCTCTATTGGAAAAAAATGCTGTTGATATGGTTATTGATGAGTTCCTGGATGGGGATACTCTTTATAAAAAAATTCAGAAGCTTAGAGGAGATGAGAGTAGACTAAGTGATATGAGTCGTAATATAAAAAAAGAAGCCCGTCCCAATGCACTCAATGATATTGTTGATATAATATTGGAGTGAATATGCTTGAATCCGGGAAAGCTGAGCAAGACCTCATGATAGACAAGCTGTAATTGAATATAAGACAGATAATACTCAGTAGGAGTTTTATTAGACACGGGCTCGCTACGCTCGCACACAGATCCTGCGGACGCAGATTAACACAGATTC
>JAHDSE010000065.1 GCA_018432955.1 Syntrophomonadaceae bacterium | reverse complement strand
TGTGGTGAAACAAAGTATGATGACTGTGAGAAAAAACCAGTAGAGATTAATAGGCAAAAAAGAGCGAGCAAAGCGAGCTCAAAAAAAGGACCGCAGGTCCCAAAAAAACAGAAGAAAAAAATCCGTGTCCATCCGTGTTTATCCGTGGTTACTAAAAAAAGGCCCGCAGGCCTGGAAAGAACCACAGATACACACGGATAAACACAGATGTTTATAGTTTGTTAATATTGTGGTGATACAAAGTATGATGACTGTGTGAGAAAAAACCAGTAAGTCCTTAATAAGCAAAAAACGAGCGAGCAAAGCGAGCTCAAAAAAAAGGACCGCAGGTCCCAAAAAAACAGAAGAAAAAAATCCGTGTCCATCCGTGTTTATCCGTGGTTACTAAAAAAAGGCCCGCAGGTCCCCCAATAATTACTAATTACTAATTATTAATTACTAATTAAAAGAGTGCAATTGATTGCCACATAAATACGTGATACATTGAATAAGTGGAGGTGATATTGTGACGTCACAAAATGTTACCCTATCTATTCCCAAGCAAGTCTTGCAAAAGGCCAAATATATGGCTGTGGAAAAGAACACTTCTCTATCGGGGCTTTTGACGGAATATATAAAAAATATGGTTGAGCAGGATGACAGGTATAAAACGGGACGTATGCATCACCTGTCTGTATTGGAAAAAGGATTTGAAATGGGGACAAAGGATTCAGTGTCATGGAAAAGAGATGAATTACATGTCCGATAAATATCACAAGCAATTTGTTGATACCAATGTTCTGGTCTATGCTCATGATTTATCTGCTGGTGTAAAGCGTGAACGTGCGAAAGAAATCATTGCTTTTTTGTGGCAAAGTGGCAGGGGATGTCTGAGTATTCAAGTTTTACAGGAGTTTTATGTAACAGTTACCCGAAAAGTAAGCAGGCACTCTCCTGTATGCACTTTTTGTATCTGCTGTGAAACTTGAGTGATTAATATAAGTTATTCTATAAATAATACAATGCAGCTTAGTAAATATGCTATAATTTTGTTAAAACAACAGAGAAGGAAAATGATAATATGTATTTTCCTTGCCCATATTTATGTGGAGAAGTTGAATTAACCAGGGAAAGAGAACAGCATATTTTAGAAAGGCATCCAGAATTGTTATCTATACTCCGTGAAAATATTTATGAGGCTTTAAAAGATCCAGATTTTGTTTATAATAGTTCAAGGTTTAAGAACGCAAAGCTTTTTTACCGATGGTTTAATGATTTAAGAGGCGGAAAATATGTTGTAGTAGTTGTTGTATCTAATAATGGTATTTCTTTTAGGCATTGGATAATTACAGCTTATATTACCCGGAAAATTGCAGGAGGTGAGAGTGAATGGAAGAAAAACTAACCTTTCGTTATGAACAAGAAGCTGATATT
>JAHDSE010000032.1 GCA_018432955.1 Syntrophomonadaceae bacterium | reverse complement strand
TGGAATCCATACCGACAATGGAAATGATGCGGGATCAGATAAAAGAAGCTGCCGTCAAAAATCACCAATCAGCTCAACGTATTGGCGAATTGGAAAAACAATCCATTCAGATTGGGGATATTGTTCAGGCAGTAGTTATGATAGCTGACCAGACCAATTTACTTGCTCTTAATGCCGCCATTGAAGCTGCCCGGGCTGGAGAACACGGCCGCGGCTTTGCTGTGGTAGCAGACGAAGTACGCAACCTGGCGGAGATCTCGGAACGTTCAGCCCGCGACATTCGGGGTGTAGTAGATGAAATCCGCAGTGGGGTAGAAAATATAGTAAAAGATATAGATGAGGCTGTAGAAAAATTTAATGGTATGGAACAAGAAATAGGAAAAACTGTCGAGGGTTTTAATAACATGGGGCAAGGTTTTGATCAATATCTGGAAAAGGTTAATCTGTATTTGAGTAATAGCGAAGATATGAAAACGAATTCGGAAGAATTACTGGCTGCAAGTGAGACCATTGCTGCTACAGCTCATCAGGTTGGCAGTGGAATCCAGGAAATAGCCAAGGCCGTAGCAGAACAGGGTAAAGCCCTGGGGGAAGTTACTATAGCCAGCCAGGAACTGGGCGAAATGGCTGATGACCTGAAAACTTCGACCAATATCAACAAGTCTGCTGAAGAGGTAGCGGCTACAGCCGAGCAGTTATCAGCCAATATTGAAGAACTCAGTACATCAGTAGGAGAAGTAGCAACAGGTTTTATGCAAATTGCGGAAACAGTTAGAATTATGGAAGATGTGGAACAAAAAACTATTGATATTGTGGAGAATAACGAGACCATCATGAAAACTCTTGAAAAAGTAAGCACAGAAGCTGGAGAGATAATCGTTAGTTTAGAGGAGGAATTAGAAAATAGTCGCGCCAGTGCAAGGGCAGTCTGGAAAGATATACAGGATTCCGTTAAGGGATATGAGGGGACTAATTCTGCCATTGAAGATCTGCAGGAAAAGATCAGGCGCATTGAAAAAATCGTTGATACTATTAATAATGTTTCCATACAGACCAATATGCTGGCAGTCAACGGTTTTGTGGAGGCTGCCACAGCCGGTGAACACGGCAGAGGCTTTTCAGTGGTGGCAGGTGACATCAGAAACCTGGCCACAGAATCAGCAGAAAATGCAGACAAGATTAAAGACCTGGTACATGGCATACAAATTCAAATGAACAAAGTCTCCGATGAAATTGCCCAATCAGAAGCTGCTTCTGTAAAAGCTGATCAAATAGCTCACCAGGCAGCCCGGAATAACCAGGCAGTGACCAATGAAATTGAGGCTATTAATAAAATTAGACCTGTCTTACAGGAAGACTTTGACGAAACAAGGAAGGCTATTGATGAAGATGCCCGAGAATCCCGGCTAGTAATTGAAATTTCGGAACGTGTAAAAGTCCAGGTGGAAGAGGCATCAGGTGTAGCTCAGGAGCAGGCCAAAGCAATTAATGAGCTGGCCAATTCCATCGAGGAAATTGCTTCCATAGCTGATGAAATGCAGGTTAACCAGTAGGGAGAAGGAGCAAATTACCGTAGGGAGGGATTACAATGGCTGTTGATAATGCTTTTTCTTCTGGCGAAATGCAAATGGTTACCTTTAACCTGGGTAATGAAAACTTTGGAATCAATATTATGGATGTACAGGAAATAATCAGAACCCCTTCAATTACTGTAATACCCCAGGCCCCCGATTATGTGGAAGGGGTAACCAATCTCAGGGGGAATATTTTACCGGTTCTGGATACACGCATAAAATTTGGTATGGAAAAAGCTGAAAGGGACGTTTCCAGCCGGGTGGTAGTGGTTGTTTCCAAAGGAAAGGCAGTGGGCCTGAGTGTTGATGGGGTGTCTGAAGTATTGCGCATCGAGGGTCAAAATATTGAACCGGCACCGGCTATGGTGTCAGGCTCAGATGCTACTGCCATTGCAGGAATGGTTAAAATCAAAGATGGCAAAAAGGTGGTTATGATACTCGATGCGGCTCAATTGTCCAGTATTGGTGAATCTTCGCTTAGCTCGACATCCAATGTGAAGGCGGCAAGAGAACTCAATAGCAGAGGGCAGGAAAACAAAATTGAAGAAGTACAGCTGGTATCATTCTTCCTGGGTAAGGAAGAATTTGCCTTGGAAATAGAACGTGTGTGTGAAATTATTCGCTATCCCGAAATAGTGAAGGTGCCAAATGTTCCTGATTATGTAAAAGGGGTTATTTCACTGCGGGAGCGGCTTATCCCTATTATTGACATGCGTATCAAATTGGCTACAGGTGTGGCAGAAAACAATGATAATACCAGGGTAGTGGTGATCGATGTGGATAATATACAGCTTGGTCTGGTAGTTGATAAGGTTAATGAAGTAGCTCGTATTCCCAAGGACTCAGTTTTCCCCCCGCCCCAGGGCATAGCGGGCGAACAAAATGAATTGCAGGGTATTGTGCGCCTTGATGAGGGGAAAAGGATTATAATGCTGCTTGATGCTCACACTGTGATGAGTTTTGAGGAATTTGATGAAATCTCGCAGATTGAAGGCGATGAGTTCTCCGCTTCACAGGGACAGGATGACGGACAGGATGAGGTTGATGAAGAAAAAATGGTAGTATTCAAGCTGGCCGAAGAAGAATATGGGGTACGTATCAGCCAGGTACAGGAGATTGACCGTTTGTCCAATATTACCAAAGTTCCCCGGGCCCCCCGATATGTAGAGGGAGTTGTCAACCGGCGGGGAGATGTCATACCAGTAATAGACCTGAGAAAACGCTTTGAAATGGATAGCAAGGAATACACGGAATTCACCAGGATTATTGTCAGTGATATCAATAAAAAGAAAATTGGCCTTATTGTAGACGAAGTACTGGAAGTACTCAGGGTTCCCAGCGCTTTGCTGGAGGAGGCTCCGGATATTTTGCAGGGTGATAAGATGCAGAATTTTATGGATGGGATTGCTAACCTGGAAGAACGAATGATAATGATGGTTAACCTGGAGAATATTTTGCTCGAAAAAGAATGGGATAAAATCGCCGGTATTCAAAAAAGCCAGAGCGAAAAGAAACAAGCCCTGGCTAAAGCAAAGCCAAAAGCAAAACTAAAAAAGCAGGGACGGAGCAGGCCTGATGATAAGAGTACTGATAGCTGATGATTCTGCATTAATGCGGAAAATATTAAAAAAAATATTGGAATCTGATCCCGAGATTCAGGTAGTTAGTACTGCTCGTGACGGAGTGGACATTGTGGACAAAGCCAGAGAGTACCAACCAGACGTTATCACCATGGATGTAAATATGCCAGGGCAGGATGGGATTACTGCCCTGCAGTATATTATTTATGAAAAAATATGCCCGGTGATTATGGTTTCGTCACTTACTCAGGAGGGAGCCTTGACCACCTTTGAGGCTCTGGAACTGGGGGCCTTTGACTTTGTGGCCAAACCAGGGGGAACAGTATCCGGTGAAATGGAAAAAGTTGCCGGAGAACTCCTGGAGAAAATCAAGCTGGCTGCACAATCAGGCAAATGTGGCCTGATCAAGGAAAAGCCTGTCCGGGGTTCTGAAAGAAAATTCAGCAGGAAAAACCCCGGAAGGGTGGTCAGGCAGGTTTTAAAAGCCGTAGCTATGGGGATATCTACCGGCGGCCCCAAAATGATTTATGAGGTTCTGCCCTTAATACCCCCGGATATTAATGCTGCATTTTTTTTGGTACAGCATATGCCGTCCAATTTCACATCTGCCTATGTTAATAGATTGAATGAGGCCTGTCAGGTCTCAGTAGTAGAAGCCCAGGCTGGTACCAAAGTAGAGGCAGGTGTGGTTTATGTTGGCAGCGGAGGACGCCATCTCAACCTGGTCAGGAATTCAGCAGGTGATGCGGTTATAAGGCTATCTTCCAAACCGGATCACCTCTTTGTTCCCTCGGTAAGTGTAATGATGCACTCTGTTCTGGCTGTATATAGTAAACAAACAATTGGTGTAATAATGACCGGAATGGGCAGTGATGGAGCAGACAGCATGGTGGAAATACGCCAGGCTGGAGGGCTTACCATTGCTGAGTCAGAGGAAAGCGCAATTGTATTCGGGATGCCGGGCGAAGCGATTAAACGGGGGGGAGCCGAAATCATTGTACCGATATGGGATATAGCTTCTGAGATCGTCAAAGCTGTAGATGGATAAGTCAACCTGTGTTAAAACCCAAAAACACAAATAACTGGAGGAGGAGAGATATGAAAGGTTTAAGAGCTGATGGAACAGCAATAAGGATTATGGCAGTAGATGATTCGCCAATCTCGCGAAAAATGATAAAAAAAGCCCTTGAACCCGAAGGCTTTGTGATCGTAGGAGAAGCTGCCAATGGGAAAGAAGCTGTGGAACTTTACCCCACAATTCAGGCTGATGTTGTTACCATGGATGTGACCATGCCGGTAATGGATGGCCTGGATGCCGCTTCAGCCATTAAGAATATAAATTCCAAGCAAAAGATTATAATGCTGAGTGCTATGGGGGATGACGATATTATTAAAGATGCAAAGTCCCGGGGAATTGATGATGTCTGTGCAAAACCCTTTAAACCCGATGAGATAATAGGAAAAATTATCAGGATTCTGGAGAATTGAGGTGAAGCAGTTTGTCAAAAGACTCATATTTATCCCCATTTTCTCTGGCAACCAGCGATGTCTTGAAAGAAATGCTGGATATAAATATCGATGGTAGTGAAACTGCGAGCGAAGGGGATCTGTTTGTTTCCCAGGGATTTATTGTGGTAGTTGGATTTACCGGAGGTTGGAAAGGACGGTTTTTTCTCGATATGTCTTCAGAGACAGCCATACAAATAGCTTCACTCCTGACAGGAGATGATTATGATTCGGTAGGCGATGAAGATGTAATTATGTCCGGGGCGGAAGTGGCTAATATTATCAGTGGGAATGCGATCACTGATATCAATAATAGCCAGCCAGGTTTAAATATTCGCCTGACACCACCGAGTGTTTTTGCCGGTGATGGTATCAGTATGTTCAATGTCAGACTGTCTTCTTCTTCAGCCTTGATGCAGACAAATATCGGAACAATAAAAATTAATGTTGCGGTAGAAGGAGGTAAGTAGACATGGATGTAAAACACATAAATGCCTTTGTATCTGGTCTGCTTAATGTGTCCAATATGCTGGGGATAAATGACATTAAAAGAACCGGGCTGGCGAAAAATGAAAGCCTTAAAACCGATAATGATGTCAATATAATTATTGGCCTGGTTGGGGATCTCAGAGGAAATGTGGTACTCTCATTACAGGAGGCTACTGCCTGCAATATTGCATCAAAAATGATGGGAGGCGTGCCTGTAGAACAGTTTGATCTAATGCCCAAAAGTGCCCTGTGTGAAATGGCTAATATGATTGCCGGTAATAGTGTCAGCAATCTGGAGCAAGCTGGAAGCCTGGTGGATATTACTCCCCCAACCCTTGTAAATGGAAGGAATATGATTTCTATGATTAGCCAGGTGGAGACTATTATTGTACAGTTTGCTGCGAGTGAAGGAACGATTGCGATAAATATTTCCCTGGAGTAAACTATATATAGAATATAATTTATGCTACCGGAGGCATCTGCTTCCGGTTTTATTTTCCCGCGAATTACAAACAAACCTTGATTATTTTTTAGATACGAATATCATAGAAGGTACTGATATATTCCAACAGGTGATTATTAGGATAGGGGGGAGTTAATTGATTTGTCCCAACTGCGGTGAAGAAATTTCTTCAGACAGCATTTTTTGTAATTATTGTGGAAATAAAATAGAAAAAGAGGAAGGTATACAGGAGGGTGAGCTGGAACCCATACTTGCGAAGGGGCTGGAGACAGAAAAAAGAAGCGCCAAAGGCAACAAAGTGATAAAAGTAGTATTAATAGTAGTGTTTTTAGGAATTATGGGATTTTTAACTATATCAATGCAAAAGAATATAAGCAATGAAACCATTATGAGTGAGTTCAAGGGGTTTTTCCAGGAAGGCGAATATGAAAAGGCTTATGACTTATACCAGAGCGAGATGCAAGAGGATAAGGTTCTGCTGGAAAAGACCAGCGAATATCTATTAAGTCAAATAAATTCTATAGAAAAGAATTATGGAGAAAAAATCTTAAGCTATGAAGCTGCTGTAGAAGAACTGGATCAGGTTGCAGCATACGGAATGCTTGAAAAACAAGTCATGGAAAGCAGGAATAATTTGATTGCTCTAAACAAAGAGGAAATAAATGCCGGTGGAAAGCAGGTCAACTCTGGAACTAAACAGCCTGCAGAAGATGAGTTCAAAGGTGAATTGGAAAAACCTGTGCTGGAAGTGATAAGTGTAAAAGTTAAGTCATCCCTGGTATTCAACGATTGTTATGTACAGGTCAAAAATGTTTCCGAGCAATCAATAGAAAAATATGAACTGATAATGCTCTATTTTGATAAAGATGGTAAGGTAGCCAACGATGCCAGTACTGGTTCAAATATCGGAAAAGGCAAATCAGATGCCAAGCTTTATCCTGAGCAGACTTCAAATACTAATCGCTATTATTGTATTCCGGGAAATGCAGAGAAAGTCAAGGCCATAGTAAGCAGGGTAGAGTTTTTCGATGGCAGTGTATGGTGTCTGGAAGACTTGGATGAATGGATTGCCAGGGAAAAAGATAGATTTTAGATATCCTTAAATTATGTGTTATAAGATGAGACAGCAAGGAAATGTACCCAAGCAATTATATTAAAAAGTAAATTATGCAAAATCCTCAAATGAAAGCTCTTTAAAGGAAAACGGCACTAAGATATTGAAGTATCATCAGTAGAAGCAAGAAAGGGAGTTTTGTTGTGCGACTCGTAGCTATAGAAAACTTCAGACTGGTAGACCGCAATAAGGCCGGGGCTGATGTTGTTTTTGAAAAAGACAGCAATAAATATACGGCTAAGTTCTTTTTCTATTTGCAGGGAAACAGCTGTCTCAGTATAAGGACAGGCAGACATGAAGAGGGTATAAGAACCTGCGAATTGGAGGATTATATAAAAGAAAACAGAAATGAACTCAAAAAAATAGTCAAGCCGGAGGTTGAACGGGTTAGAAAAGAGCAGAGAATTCGTGTATATGGGCTCAAGGAGTAAAATTTATGGGCTTATATATACGCTAAAACAAAGCCGGCTACAAGCCCCAGAGATATACTGATTATCATTAATTTCTTATTTAGCAGGGCTGTTTTCAATAGCTCCTGGTAATATTTCTTATCGGTAATAGCTCTGGCAAAGCCTTTAAAGCCTGAAGGACTGAACGTGTCCTTTATTTTTTTATATAATAAGCGGATATTCAAAATACCTTTGATTTTCAGGAAAAGGTGCTTATGGTTAGGCATGGTCAAATCTGTTGCAATACCCTTAATTCTATTGTTTTGATCAACAAGAATAAGGTTTTGTTTCTCTGAATAGAGTTCTTCCTCAGGCTGCGAGTTTTCTTCCGGCTCCAGAGCGATTTCTTTGAATATAGCATCAAGTTCTTCAATTTCTTGTTCAGGTATTTTCTCTGACATTGTCTGAACTCACCTCAATTCAAATTGATTTTTCCTTGAATTTTTTTAGAATAGTTATTAATAACAGATCCAGAAGCAATGTGAATATGTAAGCGATCCAGAAGGAATAAGTCTGCAACAGGCCTTTAATTATACCCCAAAATACCATATTCATAAGAATAATTGTCAGAATTATGGCAAAAAGTTTTATGAATTTTTCCATGGTTTTCCTCCAGTATCTGTTGCTTGGTTCTTATTAAGTTTTTCTTCTTAACTATTTCTTCTAGTATGAATTAAAGAAGATTAAAATACAATATGATGACCTGGATTTTCCAATATCTATTGCAAAAAAGTATATTTCATGATATTTTAAAATCTGTGTTTGGTTAAACTTTGATGATAATGGGAATTTATGCATTAGATACACAGTTTTTACCGTTTATAGTGCATTGTTTTTTCGTACTGATTTCACATATAATCATAAGAAGAAGAGTACAATTTACTGTGGACATTTGAGAGGCTATGTTTTATTGTATAGTCCAGAGTGAAAACAGGTCTGTCTTCTTGCAAATAGGTGCGGAGGTGATACTATTGAAGAAGCGATGGGGAAAGGGAGAACCAGTAAATCTGTCAGATTTGTTGAAAATCACACCGGTAGCCAACGAAATAGTGCAATTGAGCGAAGAATTGGAAATGAGTAGCACCGACGTAATGTGGATAGTGGCTCAGATCATTGATAATAATGATGTAAGCAATGGACAGGAATTTGCCCGGCTTTTTGAGGAAGAGGAAGATAACCTGGAAGATGATTGGGATGAAGTGGATATTGAAGGCCTGGAAGCTGAAATGGATCAGGCAAAGTATTCAGTGAATATCAAGATACACAGCAGCGGTAAATTTCCGGAAATGGGTTTTAAGGCAGGTATCAATGAAAAAGAAGATATCCATTATTTCTTCGATATGGTAATGGAAATGCTCGATAAACTGGAATAGAGAAATATAATTACCGGCAAAAAACACCTGGGTTTGTCCCGGGTTTTTTTGTATGTCCAATCTTGGAAAGTCAGGATCTTGTTCCCCGTGCTTGAAGAATGAGCCATATGTGGCTTATTATTAAAGGTAGGAGGAGTGAGAGAATGATAATAGAATTAACGAAAGAGATAAAAGTAATAAGGCCGGAAGCCAAAGCGATGTTTCCCTATAGCAATTCAGTCTTCATTGATGATGCATTAAAGGGGATTATAGACTGTGGTTCAGGGGGGCGGGCATACAGAGAAATACCTGTAAAAGAGGTTGAATTGGCCCTGCTCAGTCATTACCATTTTGACCATGTAAATGGAGTTAGCTTTTTTGAAAATGCCAGAGTATTGGCAGGGCAGGAGGAAGAAATTGTTTACCGGGATCCGAAAGCCTATATGAGCTATGCTGGTTTTGATGAATGGGAGAAGATCATGGGAAAAGTTGAGCGAGAAAGTTTTCCCAACAGCATACCTTTGCCGGATGATGTCCCGGTTAAAAGGGGCTTTCAGTATATTGAACTGGATGGACTTATAAAAGATGGAGACATTTTTGATTTTGGCCAGGTGAAATTAAGAGCTATTCATACCCCTGGGCACTCACCCGGACACTATGGTTTCTTTTTTGAAAAAGAAGGGATAATTTTTTCGGCAGATATAGATCTGGCACAGCGGGGACCATGGTTTGGGTTTGAGTGTTCTGATTTTGGACAGTTTGTAGACTCGGTTCAACGGCTTATTGACCTGGAACCCCGTGTTTTAGTCACCTCACATCGGAGAATATTCGATAAAGAAAATGATAATATAATAAAATTGCTGAAGGAATACCTGGATATTGCCTTGAGAAGACAGGAAAAACTTATCAACTATTTATCAGAGCCCAGGAGTTTCGAAGATTTGAGCCGACAGGATTTTCTTTATGAAGCCGGAGACAATACTCCTTTTGCTGTTTTTTTCTCCAGGATAATGATAAAGAAATTCCTGAAACACCTGGAGGAGAATAATTGCCTGCTGAAATTGGAAGATGGATATTATCAAAGGATTTAGGGGAGCTGCTATGAATGGTCGGCGGACACTTTATCTGTTAATACTTATTATTCTGGCCCTGTTTTTTTTCGGGGCTTTTGGCGATAATTCTCAAAATCATACAGAAATGCCGTTGAGGATCAGCAAGGAGCAAATAATAAAGGACTTCCAGGTATTAAGTAATGAACAGAATGAAATAGAGAATTCACAGCAGTCAGTAGCGGTATTGATTTGCTTTCCCCATTCTTTTACTGGAGAAAGGGGAGACGTTTTTTACATAATCAATGAGAGTGTTAATAACAGAGAAATCGCCTATACGGACAAGTATCTGATATATGAAAAAGATGAGCAAGCCAAGGTTAAGCAAATCATGTATAAGCTCGATGAAACGTTCCACAACCTTAGAATTCCTGAAGATAATTTTGAAAATTTTTCTTTGCGGGACTAGCTGCTCCTTGCCATCCCTGGAACCGCTGCCCTGGCAGCCTGTGCTTATTCAAACGCCGCTCAATCAACGTACCCTGTGTACGCCTCAATCGCGGCGTTTACTAATTTATTGTGCTTCATCTTTTATGCTTGACTGAATTCTTGTATTCAGGATTTGCAGAAATACTTGGTTTTAAGGATTCGATGATTTCATTTATTTCGTATAAAGGTGAATACCTGAGCAAGGCAGTGGCCAGTTCAACACACCCTAAAACCCCGCTCAAGGTGGCCAGGCCTCCTGTAATTATCTCTGACCCGGAAAGAAAGAAAAAACAAAAGGCAAATATATAACGCGCAATGACTCCATCTTTTGATAACATAAATAAGCCTTCTCTCTAATTTATTGATATTATTATTGAACTGTGTTGCTTTTCTTATACAGGAGGTTTATGCCAAAGAACATGAGTACTTGATATATCTATACCATGGAGATGAGATAAAAAAACCTCATCTTAATACGGGAATCTGAATAAGTAGAAATACGCAAGGAGGTTAAGATCTTGTCAAATGTGAATATATATTTCTTTGCCGGAGGAATAGTCTCAGGACTGATTATTTCCTGGGTCTGCTTGCGCTATAATCTGCAAAAGGCCCGTTGGAAACATCAAAATGAGACAAGTCTGCTTTTGGAGAGAGCAGGGAATAAAGAACAGCAGTTGGAAGAGTTGAAATTACAGATTGCAAGCAAGGACTCCGAGCTGGAAAAACTAAGAAAGGAGTTTTTGCATGAATCCCAGGAACGAAGAGCTGCCGAAGAAAAGAATTCCCTTATTCCTCATATGGAAAATGAACTTGCAGATAGAGAAAAAAGAATAAATAATTTACTGGAGGAAAATTCGGGTCTCAGACAAAAGACAAGTGAACTGATGGCAAAAGTTCAGGAAGCGGAGAAATCGGCAGAAGAAAAACTACAGCTTTTGAACGAATCCCGGGAAAAGCTCTCTGACGCATTCAAGGCCCTTTCCGCAGATGCTCTGAAAAACAACAGCCAATCCTTTCTGGAACTGGCCAGGACTAGTTTGGAAAAATATCAGGAAAATGCCAGAGGGGATTTGCAGATGCGGCAGCAGGCTATTGACAAGATAGTCGAGCCTCTGAGAGAGTCTCTCAAGAATGTTGACAAGAAACTGGAAGCTGTTGAAAGGGAACGCAACCAGGCTTATATTGGCCTGAACGAACAGATTAAAGCAATGGCCAGTACCCAGGTGCAATTACAGACTGAAACATCCAATTTGGTTAGAGCCCTCAGAACTCCTAATGTAAGGGGAAGATGGGGGGAAATACAGCTCAAGAGAGTTGTGGAAATTGCCGGGATGCTTGAATACTGTGATTTTTTTCAGCAGGAATCAATTGATACGGAAAACGGTGTCTTGCGTCCTGACATGCTCGTAAGGCTGCCTAATGGAAGAATGATCGTAATTGATTCCAAGACACCGTTGCAGGCTTATCTGGAGGCTCTGGAGACAAAGGATGAAGAAAGCAAGGAAGCCAAGCTGAAAGAACATGCGCGCCAGCTTCGCACCCATATCAGCCAGCTCTCGGCTAAAAAGTACTGGGAACAATTCCAGTCAGCACCAGAATTTGCAGTTCTATTTCTGCCGGGAGAGTCTTTTTTCAGCGCGGCTCTGGAGCAGGATCCGGCTTTAATTGAATTTGCTTCGCGCCACCGGGTTATTTTAGCCACCCCAACTACCCTGATTGCTCTTTTACGTACTGTGGCGTATGGATGGAAACAGGAAACAATAGCTGAAAATGCCCAGGCTATCAGCGAACTGGGAAGGAATCTGTATGAAAGAATCAGGGTGCTGGCCGAGCATTTTAACGATATGCGCAGAGGCCTTGAACGCACCCTGGAATCTTACAACAAAGCGGTAGGTTCTCTGGAAACCCGGGTACTGGTTACCGCCCGGAAATTTAAAGAGTTTGGTGCCGGCAGTCCCGATGAGATACCAGGTCTGGATTCAGTTGACAGAATACCCCGCAGTCTGCGAAGCAGTGAACTGGGAGGATTTGAACAGGTAAAGCAAAACAGCATTGCTGCAGTAATTGATGATGAAAATTCGGAAGGAATTTAACATATTGTTTACCGGGAATTAACCTCTTAAGACTGCCAAAATTAATTTTGCAGTAATATAATTATGCAGGGAAGCATATAATCTAAATGTTTGAAAGGAGGGAGATAAGTGTGGATCAAAAATTAATAGATGAAATTCTGAATGATATTGGATTAGAACATATCGAATATCTTGACGAAGAACATGAGGAAAAAGAATAATGAAGAAGCCATTTAAGCGATCCCCTTAGATGGCTTCTTTATTTATGGGTATTTTATTCTTTGCTTTCTTCTTTTAGCAGCTCGGATACCGTGACAAATTGGTAGCCCTGTTCTTTAAGATTATCTATGACAACGGGGAGGGCTTCTGTAGTTTGCTTACAGGTATCACTGGCGTGCATTAGAATAATATCTCCGGGATGAACACGCTTGCTGACCCTATCGATAATGGTTTTTATACCGGGATTCATCCAGTCAAGAGAATCAGTTCCCCATTGTATGACTTCGTAATTACATTCATGAATTGCTTCAACGACCTGATTGTTGTAGTCTCCATTGGGGGTTCGTATTAGGTCGGCATCCACTCCGCTAACTTCCTTTATGTTCTTGTGGGCCTTCATGACTTCTTCTTTTATCTCCGTTTTGCTCAGATTACTCAGGTTAATGTGACGGTATCCATGACTCCCTATTTCATGACCGTCTTCCTTGATCCTTTTTACTATCTCCGGGTATTGTTTAACCCAGGGGCCGGAAAGGAAAAAAGTACTTTTCACTTTCTTATCTTTAAGAATTTCTATTACCGGCATAGGTGTATTAGTTCCCCAGCTGATGTCAAATGTCAAGGCTACTATTTTCTTGTCTGTTTTTACCTCATATATGGGTTTGAGTTTGGAATTGGCCTGCACAAAGACCACACTGCTTACAACGATTAAGAGAGCAATAATAGCAATCAGTGTAATTTTAGCTCGACTCTGCATCCGGTAAAAGCCGAAAATTCTGGGCATTGTTTTCACCTTCTTCCAATTAGATTTTTCATTAATTATTATGGTAAATCTGCTCATATTATTCCTTTTCTTCCAGCTTTATTAACTCACTCACAGTAAGAAAATTGTAACCCTTTTCTTTTAATTTGGAGAGCAGCATATCTGTTGCTTTTGCTGTTTGATGACCGTTCGGGCAACCATCATGAAGAATGATAATCTGACCGGGTTCTATATGCTTAATGATGTGATCGGCAATTCTGTCGGCAGACATTCCATTTTGCCAGTCCTTGCTGTCCTGCTGATAGGTCCAGTAAGCAATAATCAGGTTTTCCTTTTTGCACAGCTTAACCAGATCATAGGATAGATAACCACCGGGAGGACGAAATAACCCAGGCTCTATACCGGTAGTTTTCTCTATTATTTCACTGGTTTTCTTGATTTCCTCTAAAATGAATTCTTTGCTTTTATTATTAAAATCAGGATGAGAAAAACTGTGATTTCCAATTTCATGTCCTTCAAGCGACATCCTCTTGAGCAGCTCAGGATAATCTTGTGCTCGTTTTCCCATTAAAAAGAAAGTGGCATGGGCACCGTGTTTTTTCAGAGCGTTAAGAACCAGCGGGGTATAATTGGGGTCCGGGCCATCATCGAAAGTCAAAGCCACGGCTTTTTGCTGGGTATTCACTTGACTGACAACTATTCCTTCTTTAATCCAGTTTTTCATGTTGGGATGTAGAGCAAAGCTATAAAAGCCCAAAGATAAACCCAGGAAAAGAATAGTGGAAAAAAAGACTCCGATATTTTTCTTTTTTGCTATTATTAACACAATAAACACCTCTCCTTTTTGCTTGCTAAACCCGGATTTGGCTTGTTGGCATTTATACATTAATCACTATTGAAATAAGCCTTATTAAATATATTACTCATCTGAATCGACTATGAATTATTTGAAGAAAGGGAATACTATGATTATTATTGATTTTGCCACGAGATGAGGGTATAATTGTTTAATATAATGGGCCGTTAACTCAGAGGGAGAGTGCTTCCTTGACGCGGAAGAAGCCACAAGTTCGAATCTTGTACGGCCCACCATAAGAACATCGTAAAAGCCCAGGTACAGCGGGCTTTTTTCTATGTGGGAAAATCCGGAAGGGCAAGTAAGTATCTATCGGTGAAACAGGAGACAGTACTTTGTTTGACGAGCGTGACAAACAAAGAACCTTCTCCTGTTTTCGTGTAATATAATAAAATTAATGTCATAAATTGTTAGGAAGCTTGATAGACTGTTTCTAGAAGGAACAGTTTTTTTTACGGTATTATTAAGAAAGGAGATATCTTTTTATGGCACATTGGTTGTTTTGCCAATCTTGTCAGCAGTGGAGCAAATTTGCAACACCCCTGTCTGATGACAAGTACTGTCCCTTGTGCAGCAAAATGTATATTACTGTAAAAACGCGTATTGCTTCGCTTCCTGATGAAAAAACGGTTGAAGAATTAACGGTGCAGGAAAAACCTATAAAATCTGAAACTCAAATATTAACAAATGTTGAAATCACAGAATCTGAAAGTTGCGAGATATCAGAGACCCAGGACAAGGCTGAAATGTTTGCAGGCGAAAATTTTCCGGAAACTCCCATACAACTTCAAAAATCTGAAGGGGCTGAAGAAGGAGCGCAAGAATCAGGAGAGCAGGAGGAGCAGGAAGTAGAAAATGACCAGGAAGAGCAGAAGGAGCAGGAAGTAGAAAATGACCAGGAAGAGCAGAAGGAGCAGGAGGAGCAAGAAGTACAAGATGACCAGGAAGAGCAAGAAGTACAAGATGACCAGGAGGAGCAGGAAGTACAAGATGACCAGGAAGAGCAGGAGGACCAGGAGCTACAAGATGACCAGGAAGAACAGGAAGAGACCCGGGACGCAGAGACATTTATTGATTCCGCTATAATGGAAACAAATGAAATACCGGATCTGCCGGGCAAACCCAAAATGACCAGAACACCTGAAACATACCTGGAAAGAAAGAGACGGAAAAAAAATTTGCGTTAGGAATGAACGTATTGCAGATTCCTATAAGAAAGTAATGAGCTGGGTTTTGAAAGTATGATGATAAGCTGTACCCTCCGTTTTCAGGAGGGTTTTCCTTTTTTCAAGAAAATCCAATTATCAAATCTTTCTGAAATTTTGTTTTTTCCGCTTCAGTTTTTTTCAACAGCAAAGAAGATATCTTGAAAGGTAAATAGAGCCTGTGTTTACCAGGAACAAATAATGTAATATGATTGAATATAGCAGGTTGGGATTTTTAGAAATTGAGCTACAGCAGGAGGTTGTTGTTATAAAAGAGGATATCTTGGAGAAAATTATACTGGTATTTATGAATACGGGCTCATCAGATAAAGCTGGTTTTGAATACTATATGGACGAACTTAAGGCTTTGACTGAAGCAGCAGGCGGACAAGTAGCAGGAAGCCTGGTTCAGAATAAACAAAGACCGGAAAATGCTACCTATATAGGAAGTGGGAAAATCGAGGAACTCAAGCACTTGATAATACAAAGCGAAGCAGATACAGTAATCTTTGACAGGGAATTGTCACCTGTACAATTGCGCAATTTAGAGGAAAGACTGGAAATCAAAGTACTCGATAGAACTATGCTCATCCTGGATATCTTTAAGCAGCGGGCCAAATCCAGAGAAGGCAAATTGCAGGTTGAACTGGCTACATTACAGTACCGTTTGCCGCGTTTGCGGGGAAAGGGGCAGGACTTGAGCCGTTTGGGTGCCGGTATTGGAACCCGCGGGGCTGGTGAGCAAAAGCTTGAATTGGACAGGCGTTATATTCGCAAACGTATAAAGGATATTGAAAAGCAGATCGGGAAAATAGAGAAAACCCGGGGACTACACCGCAAGCAAAGGAATAGGGCAGGCCTAAAAACCATTTCGCTGGTGGGCTATACCAATGCAGGTAAATCCACACTTTTTAATGCTTTATGTAAAATAGCCCATAAAAGCGGACATGAACAGGTTGAAGCGGATAAACGCCTGTTTCAGACCCTGGATACTACTACACGCCGCATAGAACTCTGTAAAGGGGAAAATGTGCTGCTGGTAGATACCGTTGGCTTCATTCGGGAACTTCCCCATAATCTGGTGGCTGCTTTTCGTTCAACTCTTGAGGAAGCAGTATTTGCTGATCTTATATTGCATGTTGTTGATATTGCTGATGAGGAATATTTGGAAAAAATAGAGCTTGTTGAAGAGGTGCTGTCAGATCTGGGTGCAGATCAGGAAAGGATACTGACAGTTTTCAATAAAATCGACCTTTTGGAGGATAAGCCTGATATCAATGGGGTTCCTGGTATATCTGCGGCCAGTGCCTGGGGGCTCAATGATTTACTGGAAACAATAAGAACCAGACTCAATAATGAGGAGTTTTCCATCCCTAAGTGAAAGCCGTCTGTTCTTGCGCTGTTCCTTCCTGACGAAATATAAATCAGATAAAACCAATCTAATAAAAATATGATAAATACTACTAATGGGAATGGAGGTTTGGGTTGTGCTGGAATTTTTAAGAAAACGTAGAAGCATTCGTAAATACAAAGAAAAGGCCATCGAGAAGGAAAAGGTAGAACAATTGATCAAAGCAGTACTTTTGTCACCTTCTTCCAGGAGTTTACGGCCCTGGGAGTTTATCTTTGTGGATGATAGGGAGATTTTAATAAAACTATCGAAGAGCAAGGAACATGGTGCTGCGTTTTTAAAAAACGCAGCCCTTGGAGTGGTAATAATAGCTGATCCGGAAAAATGTGATGTCTGGGTAGAAGATAGTTCTATTGCCTCGATTATTCTGCAATTGATGGCAGAAAGCCTGAATCTGGGTTCTTGTTGGATACAGATTAGGAAAAGATGGCATGGTTCTTTCACTACTGCAGAAGATTATGTAAAAGGATTATTAGATATACCGGAAAAGTATAGAGTACAATCCATTATTGCTATCGGTTATCCGAATGAAAATAAAGCACCCTATGAGTATGCTGAACTTCAATATGGAAAGATTTACCAAAACTCTTTTGGATATCCCTATAATAAATAGAACTGCCAGAGTAGCTTTAAAAAGCCAGGAAATTAGCAAAAGCTGCCTTTGTGATACGCTTTGAACAGTGTTTATCATGAGCTTTGGGATTTCTAATCTTAGATGGTTTCAAACAGGATAAGACCTGTTTTTTTGTTTTTTTAGACATAAAAAGGTATTGAATAATAGAAAAGCAGTATACATATACTAGAACAACTCTTAATAGGGAGGCCGCATAATGAAATTTGAATTTCAGATAAGCACGGCCAGCGATAATAACAGTATTTTGCAGGAATGCGAGCGGAGATTTCAATGGATTAAAGAAAAAGGCTATTCTCTGGATCTTAACCTGATTTCAAATAAGGTGAATAACAGAGACATGGTCAAGATAGTATTATATGGGAGGAAGTCTCCTGGCCTTTTTCGGGATGCAGATATAATTCATATTTTCAAACATCAAATGTCGGAAATACTGGCGGAACACATATTGAGTGAATGGGAAGAAAAATTAATAAGGAAAGAAATAAATCGAAATTGTAAACCTTTATCAGTTGACGAGAAGGAAGGGGTTTTTTCCAGGGCCAGGGAATTTATAAGAAATTGTCACAATAGTGAGAGTTTGAATTTACTCATGAACTATGGCCGCAAAAACCGTATAGCACACAGAATCTTTGATCATATAGAAAACTGCCAGCATCTGGCCATAGAAGGTTTTATTAATTTCTGTATGCAGGACTATTTGACAGAGCTGCGATTTGCCGTGGAACTGGCGAGAGAAGAGTTGAAAAATGAAAAAGAATACAATGAATTTATTAAACTACTGCGTCATTTTGTTGAAACTCAGAGCCCCAAGGTCTATGAAGTCAATTTAACGATGGGGCATAGTGGAGTCTTTTCTCTCTGGGATGAAAACGGTACCAATATAGAAAAAAACTATATTAATTATTATTTGAGCGATATGATATATGATGATATTAATCTCGATGATTTATTGATCAGTATTCTCATTACTATAGCCCCCAGGAGAATTGTGTTGCACCAAACCAATGGTCTGAGTTTCAGTGAACCGGTAAAAATCATAAAAAAAGTCTTTAAAGATAGAATTATCATATGTCCCGGTTGCGAGCGATGTTATGATTATGCTTCAAACACTGACCACAAAAGGCATACCTAGTATTCTCCCTGTTTCAAAACACCATTCTTATGCTATTGCGATGCCAGACAAAATCTGATATATTTTGTAAGAAATATTCTCTAGGGTGGTTGTATTGTATTATCAACTGGCAGCTATTCCGGTAATAAGTGCTTTTATTGGCTACCTAACCAATGTCGTCGCGATTAAATTACTATTTTGGCCACAAAAACCGATAAATTGTGTGTTTTTTGAATTATTTGGGTTACTTCCCAAAAGACAGGCTGAAATAGCGGTTAAGGTTGGTGAGCTGGTTGAGGAACAATTACTGTCACCGGATGATTTAATAGATAAGGTAAATACTCCGGAAACACAGGAAAAAATAACAGAAAAGCTTTGCGAGATAGTAAGGGACAGGCTTTATACAGTTTTACCCAGGATTCTTCCACAGAAACTGGTTCAGCTTATTGGCGATAATCTGGAGAAGATTTTGTATCAGGAGGCTCCGGGATTAATTGAGCAGCTTATTGAATCCGGACAGGATCACATCAATAATGAAATCAAAATCAAAACTATGGTTGAAGACAAGATAAACAGCCTTGATTTGGATGAACTTGAAAAACTGGTAAGAGGGGTTTCTTCAACAGAACTCAAATTTATTGAAATACTTGGAGGTGTTCTGGGCTTTATTATAGGTTTGGTTCAGATAGCCATCCTGTTGCTTTTTCCTTTATAATCGATAGTACTGTCATCCTGAGGCAAAGCCGAAGGATCTTAAGATTCACCCTCCGGGCACCACTGATGTTCGCTTCGCTAATGTTCAGAATGACAAGTTGGATTTTATTATGCAAAAAACTCTCAATTATTGATTACTAATTACTAATTACTAATTACCAATTATAAAAGACGGAGGATTGTAATATGCCGAAGATTAAGTTGATAGACGGAACTCAGCGTGAATATCCTGAAGGTATCAGCCTTTTACAGGTGGTGGAAAGCATTAGTCCCAAGCTTGCCAGGAACGGTCTTCTGGCTGTTTTCAATGGTGAACTCAGGGATTTGAACGCAGAACCCAGTGAAGAAGGTACTCTGGAAATACTCGGTTTTGAAGATGAAAGGGCGAGGGATGTATATCGTCATTCATCAGCTCATGTTATGGCCCAGGCAGTAAAGAGAATTTGGCCGGATACTCAACTGGCGATTGGACCGGCAATAGAAAAGGGATTTTATTATGATTTTGATAGTACGCATGTATTTACCCCCGATGATTTTCAGGCTATTGAAGATGAAATGAACCGAATCATTAAAGCTGACTATCCAATTATAAGAAAAGAACTCGATAGAGATGCAGCAATAAAGCTTTTTGCCGATATGGGAGAGAACTACAAAGTAGAATTAATAGAGGATTTACCTGAAGATGCAGTTATCAGCACTTATCAGCAGGGAGAGTTTATAGATCTTTGTGCAGGTCCCCATCTTCCGTCTACGGGCAGGTTGAAGACCATAAAACTGATGAGTCTGGCCGGGGCTTACTGGAGAGGCAGTGAAGCCAATGCCATGCTGCAAAGAATATATGCCACTTCTTTTCCCAAGAAATCAATGCTGGATGAATATCTACATAAACTTGAAGAAGCTAAAAAAAGAGATCATCGTCGCCTGGGACGGGAATTAGGTCTTTTTGTTGTCCTGGAAGAGGGGCCGGGTTTTCCATTTTTCTTGCCCAAAGGGATGGTCTTGAGAAACGAACTGGAAAAATTCTGGAGAGAAGAACACGAGAAAGCAGCTTACCAGGAGATCCGTACTCCTATAATTTTAAACAGGGAATTATGGGAGAGGTCGGGGCATTGGGATCACTACAAGGAAAATATGTACTTTACTACTATAGATGAAGGAGATTATGCCATAAAACCGATGAACTGCCCTGGTGGTATGCTGGTTTATAAACAGAATCTGCACAGCTATAAGGAACTGCCATTAAGAGTGGGCGAAATAGGTCTGGTTCACCGTCATGAAATGTCCGGGGTATTACACGGGCTTATGAGGGTAAGAGCATTTACCCAGGATGATGCCCATATCTTTATGCTGCCGGAACAGATCATTGATGAGATTAAAGGGGTAATTGACCTGGTAGATCGCTTTTATAGTTTGTTCGGTTTCCCCTATCATGTGGAGTTATCAACCAAACCAGAAAAAGCCATGGGTTCGGATGAAATCTGGGAAGTGGCTACGCAGTCATTGATTCAAGCCCTGGATGAGAGGGGCATGGAGTATAAGATTAACGAAGGAGATGGAGCATTCTACGGGCCCAAGATTGATTTTCACCTGCAGGATTCCCTGGATAGAACCTGGCAGTGTGGAACCATTCAACTGGATTTTCAGATGCCCGAAAAATTTGACCTGACATATGTGGGAGAAGATGGGGAAAAACACAGGCCGGCAATGATTCACCGGGTTATTTATGGAAGTATTGAGAGATTTATTGGAATATTGACTGAACACTTCGGCGGTGCTTTTCCCGCATGGCTGGCACCTGTCCAGGTAAAGATCCTGGCGATTACCGAAAGACAACATGACTATGCGCGGAATCTTGCAGAAATCTTTAAGGCAGAGGGGATAAGGACTGAGGTCGATCTGCGCAGTGAAAAAATAGGTTATAAAATCAGGGAAGGACAGTTGCAAAAGATTCCCTATCTGCTCATTGTTGGCGACCGGGAAGCTGAAGCAGGTACGGTAGCTGTCAGACATCGTAAAGATGGTGATCTGGGAAGCAGTACGGTAGATGAATTCAAATCTCAAATACAAAAAGAGATCAGGGAAAAACTTTTGTAATCCAAAAGGATTGCAGCTATTCTCGTGCTGTGTTATAATTTTTTAGTGTATTAAGCAGGAGCTTTGCTTCTCACCTTGCAACTAACGTTCGTAAGGTATTCAGTAACTGAACACAGGCTAGATATAGGAGCTGTTATTGAGACTGTAAGTTATTGAAGAAGCGAGTTCGTGCAACTCGCTTATTTATTTTTGGAGGTGAATTTCTTATCAGTAAGGATTGGAGAGTTAACGAAGAAATCCGGGTAAAGGAAGTTAGACTGGTTAGTGCAGACGGTGAGCAGCTTGGAATTGTCCCGATTCGCGAAGCGCTCGAGTTAAGCCAGGAACAAGAACTGGACCTGGTGGAAGTAGCTCCTTCTGCAAAGCCGCCTGTTTGCCGCTTGATGGATTATGGGAAATTTAAATTTGAGCAGAGCAAAAGAGAAAAGGAAGCTCGCAAAAAGCAAAAAATTATTTCCGTAAAAGAAGTCAAAATGAGGCCCAACATAGATGAACATGATTTTCAGGTGAAAGCTAAAAATGCCAGGAAATTTCTTGATGCTGGTGACAAAGTTAAATTTACTATTATGTTCAGAGGACGCCAGATTACTCACCCGGAACTGGGAGAAAAATTATCTCTCAAGCTTGCGGAGCAACTGTCTGATATATCCACAGTCGAAAAACAGCCGAAAATTGAAGGTAGAAATATGATTACAATATTTGTTCCCAGGACAGATGATAAAAAGGAGGAAGCTTAATGCCCAAGATGAAGACCCACAGGGGTGCTGCCAAGAGGTTTAAAAAGACCGGAAGCGGGAAAGTGAAAAGATCCAAAGCTTATGCCAGTCATCTTTTGGGTGGGAAAAGCCCCAAGAGAAAGAGGAACCTCAGAAAAGCCGGTCTGGTTAGTGAAGAAGAAAACAGAAGAATTTCCAGATTAATTCCCTACAATTAATGGAGGAGATGTTTTAAATGCCAAGAGTTAAGCGCGGAGTAAATACTCGTAAAAGACATAAAAAGATATTGAAAATGGCCAAAGGATACCGGGGCAGCAAATCCAAGCTTTTTAAGGTAGCCAACCAACAGGTCATGAAATCAGGAAACTATGCCTATATTCACCGTAGATTAAAGAAAAGGGATTTTCGCAAATTATGGATTGCCCGGATAAATGCTGCTGCCAGGAATAATGGTACTACTTACAGTAGAATGGTACATGGCCTGAAGGTGGCCGGAGTAGACATAAACCGCAAAGTTCTTGCTGAACTGGCTATAAGTGACCCCCCGGGCTTTAGCAAGCCAATATTAATCGAATTTCGATAGAAGATCCGGGCAAATGAACTGGCTATTACACAGGATACACCGGCACCTTTAATAGCTATGGGTGCATGTTCTCTGGAACTGCCGCAGCCAAAGTTCTTGTCAGCCACAATAATATCCCCGGCCTTAACCTTATTGGGAAACTCTGCGTCGGCATCCTCCATACAATGCCGGGCCAACTCTGCCGGGTCAAATGTATTCAGATAACGGGCCGGGATAATAGCATCAGTGTCCACATCAGCACCAAATTTGTGTGCCTTTCCGCTAAACTTCATCGGAAACACCTCTTCTCATGTATTGGAAATTAAGTGGCAAATATATTACGGAAAAAATCATCCCGCTTAGATTTCCCAGGGAGGGGTTATTTTGCCTTTGATAGCACTGGCAGCTGCTACAGCAGGACTGGACAGATAGACTTCACTTTGCGGATGTCCCATTCTGCCCACAAAATTCCGGTTGGTAGTGGCCAGAGCTCTTTCGCCTTTAGCTAAAATGCCCATGTGCCCGCCCAGACAAGGTCCGCAGGTTGGAGTGCTTACAACTGCACCGGCTTCAATAAAGGTTTGAATATAACCCTTTTGCATAGCTTCCAGGTAAATTTGCTGAGTTCCCGGCAGTATGATAGTCCTTATCTCAGGATGAACCCTTTTCCCTTTCATCAAGGAAGCAGCCACTGCCAGGTCTTCTATTCTTCCATTGGTACAGGAACCAATAACCACCTGGTCCAAGCTGATATCCACAGCTTCACTTACCGGCCGGGCGTTCTCCGGCAAATGCGGGAATGCCACCACCGGTTCCAGTTTGGAGACATCATATTCCCTTAGCTCATAGTAGCTGGCATCAGCATCTGATTGAAACAGCTTATAATCGCGCCTGGCTCTTTTGTTAACATAGTCCAGGCTAATTTCGTCAGCTTCGATAATGCCGTTTTTACCTCCGGCTTCTATTGCCATATTGGCCATGGTAAAACGGTTATCAATAGAAAGGTTTTTTATTACCTCACCGGTAAATTCCATGGACATATAACGCGCTCCATCCACCCCAATATCACCAATGGTATAGAGAATCAGATCCTTTCCTCCCACCCATGGAGGAAGTTTCCCGTAATATATGAACTTAATACTCTCAGGGACCTTGAACCAGGCTTCCCCTGTAGCCATTCCTGCCGCCATATCGGTAGAGCCTACTCCTGTAGCAAAAGCCCCCAGGGCTCCATAGGTACAGGTATGAGAATCCGCCCCAATTATCAAATCCCCGGGCAATACCAGGCCCTGTTCGGGGAGCAGGCAGTGTTCAATGCCCATTTGTCCTATTTCAAAGTAATGTTTAATTTTATAGGCCTTTGCAAAATCACGTACTATTTTGCACTGCTCAGCAGATTTTATATCCTTGTTGGGGGTAAAATGATCGGGAACCAGTACAATCTTTTCCTGATCAAAAACCTCGGACAAACCCAGTTTGTTGAATTCGGATATAGCTACCGGTGCTGTAACATCATTGCCCAATACTATGTCCAGTTTACAATTGATCAGTTCCCCGGCTTCAACAAAATCCAGGCCAGCATGATATGCAAGTATCTTCTGGCTTATGGTCATTCCCATTAAAATATACCTCCCTGGCGCTTGGCGCAGTTTTAGATTCTTGGCCCGGCCCATAAATGAGTCCGGGAAAACTCTTTTTATCTCATTGCTGGCTCCCAAGCTGTTTCTCATAATAATACTTGTTTATGGCATTAATATATGATTTTACGCTGGCTTCTATAATATCCGTACTCAGGCCCCTGCCATTGTATATCTTTCCATTAATTTCTATACGGGATATTACTTCACCCAATGCATCTTTACCACTGCTGACCGCATTAAGTTTATATTCATGCATTTTGCCGTAAATATCAGTTATTTTATCCACTGCGTGACAGGCTGCATCTACCGGGCCATCACCGGTAGCCGCCGCTTCACAAACCATGTTTTCTATAGCCAGCTTTACTGTTGCTGTAGGTACTATACTGGTTCCACTGGATATGTGCAGGTAAGACAGGCTGAATCTTTCCGGTACTGCCCATACCTGGTCTTTTATCAGGGCCTCCAGATCATCATTGGTAACCTCTTTTTTCTTATCAGCAATATCCTTAAAACTCAAAAAAGCCCTGTCCAGTTCCTCTTTTTTCAAAGAAAAGCCCAGCTCTTCCATTCGTTCCTTAAACG
>JAHDSE010000159.1 GCA_018432955.1 Syntrophomonadaceae bacterium | reverse complement strand
TGTCAGATGAATCAAAGAATATCTTTATAGTTTTGGGCAGCATATAGAATACGCATAATTATGACCTGCTTTTCCTGCTCATTAACTAAATAAAAAACAATATAATTACCAACTAATAGCTTACGATACCCCTTGCTTTTTAGAGAATCATCCAAAATATAACTACCTGAACAGGGAAAACTTTCTAAGCGCGTTATGCTAAACTCGATTTTTCCCAGCAAATTGTCCGCGGCAATTTCTGCCATAAGTGATCCCGTTATATAGCTGTAAATTTGGTCTAAATCCTCATATGCTTTGGGAGTAAACTTTAACTTATACTTATTCCCTGACATTTTTATATTTATGCCTCAGTTTTTTAAACACTTCCCTACCTTCCAACAAAGGAACACCCTGCGCAATTTGTGTTTCAGCTTCGGCAAGCTTTTTGTACACATCAACGAGACCGAGCTGACGCTCATATGTTTCTATACTCATTATAACTAAATCGCCATATCCATTTTTAGTAATAAAAATAGGTTCATCTTTTTCATGGCATATTGCGGAAATTTCATTTGTATTTCTCAACTCGGTTATTGGTTTAATCTCTGGCATATTTCATCACCTCAAAATATTTTACATTATTATAGCATTATTATGTACAAAGCACAAAATGTTCATTTATCCAGGGGGTACAAAGCCTGGTGAATTACAGCCCTTCGCTGACCCTTTCACACCCCGGTCCGCTTATAATGCTGCGGCCGCCGGTCTGGGGTATTACTTGAATTTGGGTGCTGATCCGCTCTTTGAGAGCGGCAACATGTGAAATAACCCCTATTACTTTCCCATCCTGATGTAGACCCGCCAAAGTTTCCAGGGCAGTGTCCAGGGCATATTCGTCCAGGCTCCCGAATCCTTCGTCCAGGAAAAACGAATCAATGCGGACATTTTGGCTGGCCATGGTGGAAAGTCCGAGGGCCAGGGCCAGGCTTACTATGAAGCTCTCGCCCCCTGACAGGTTTTTGCTTGAGCGAATTTCCCCGGCCTGATAATTGTCTATAACATTTAAATCCAGCAGTCCGGAATTATCGGTTGCCAGAAGATAGCGGTCAGTCATTTTGGACAATTGTTGATTGGCGTGGAATACCATCGTTTGAAAAGTAAGGCCTTGAGCAAAATTACGATATTTCTTGCCGTCGGCTGAACCAATAAGTTCATGAAGGATATTCCACCGTTCCAGTTCACTGGCTTGAGCTGCGATTTTTTTCAGTATTTCCTCTTGTCCCTGGCGCGCTTCTTCATCTTCATTCAAGCGGGTTTTGAGCGCGCCTATTTCCTGTTGGATATTCGCTATATCCGCTTCACATGAAGATAAACTGATCTTTAATTCACCCTGCGATTGCTCCGTGATTCTTTTCGCCAGTTCGATATTGAGTGCTTCATTTTTATCCTGTATCAGCGCGGAAATTTCAAGTTGTTCTTTTTTCAAGTCCTCGTATGCTTCCATTAATGTTTTAAAATCTTGCTCATCAAGACGTGAGGCACAGTATTCCAGTTCATCCGCAAATCCCAGCCGGGCGAACTGCGCGGCCAAGGCTTGTTCCATTTGGGCCAAATCCCCTGCCCTGCCCTGAGTTGACAGGCTTAATGCTTCGATTTTTTCCTTCAGGTTTTTCAGGTCCAGCTCGGCATTCCGCAGCTTGTCATTGGCCAGCGCCAATCTCTCTTCTGAATCCTGTACCGCATCAAGCAGCCGTTTTTCTTCTTCATCCGCATTCCTGTCATCAAAAAGACCTTGCCGCTCCAGGTTTATGGCATCGAATTCATTTCGCAAACTATCCAGGTAGCGGTTCTTAATCCGCAGCTCCTCATCCAGTTTATTGCCAAGGGTTTGCTTTTTAGCAAGTTCAAGCTCACTTAAGTTTATCATTTTCTCTTGGGCTTCTTTTTCAGCCTGTTTGCTTTGCCACTTATTGCGCCGTCCTATCAGGATGTCCAGAAAATAATCCAGATTGGCGGGTGGTAAATCGTCCATACCGTATTGCCCCGCTGAAAAAAAGGCTTGATGGCGGGCTTGAGCAAACTGCTGCTCCAGAGATATGTATTGCTTTTCCATCAGCTTATATTCGTTTTGGGCCATATCCAGATCATGGCGGCTCTTATTTAGGCGCTTTTCCGCATCAACAAGAGATTTATTGAGAAGCTCCAATTCTTTCAGAGCCTGTTTTTCTTCTTTTTGTTTTTGCTCAATATCGGAAATTACTCGTGAACATTTGGAAATATTAATCTCAAGCTCTTTTGTTTCCTTATATAGAATATCCGGCAGATATTCATCCATTACATTTAAATTCAGTTGCTGAATATAATCCGCACTCGACTTGCCTTCAAGCTCCAGAATTGAATTAAAAGCAATCTCATTATTTTTCAGTTGAACCAGGTCTTTGCTGATTTCAGCCTTTTTCACCTTTAAATCAGCTAATCTGTTCGATATATTTTTAAGCTGCTTTCTGGCAGCCTTGAGCGAAGACTCGGTGTCGTTGGGCATTGGTACATTCCCCTGCGCATAAGGATGGTGAACCGAGCCGCATAAGGGGCAGGCCTGCCCGTCTTCCAGACAGGCTCGTTGTTCTTCCAGGCTTTGAATACGTTTCAATAAGTCCAACTGTATTTCCAGATAATTAACATCTTTATCAAGCTGCAATTCTTGACTTTCACATAATTGAATTTCCACATTTATAACACTTAGCTCCGTATTGAGCCTGGTTTCTTGAATTTTCGCCTCATTTAAAGACTTTCCGGTCTCGCTTATCTTCTCCTGACTTTTTCGGAGCCGTTCCAGAATATCTTGACGATCTTTTGCAGAATCCAGCTCATGCCGCCAATCATATAATTCACGACCCTCAAGCATGGTATTAATAGCCCGGACAATTGACTGATGCTTTTCACTTGATTCCCGGGTTTGGAAAAGAATTTTCTTATAAGCCAAATCTTGCTCATCTAGCTTTGACTCAGAATCGTGTATAAGCTCAGAACGGGTTTTTAACTTGGCGCTGGCCTCTTCATATTGACTGTTCAATTCTTTCAGTGATGCGAAAACCTGTTTAATGGCTGCCAGGTCTTCGATCAGCTGGGAATCAATTTTGTTATTTTCAAGATAAAGCTTAATTTCGCCCAACTGTTCCCTGGATTCCTGCAGTGATATTTCAATGTCTGCAACACTTTCTGAAGCCGCCTGGAATACTTTTTGCGATTCCTCTATGTCTTTTTCGGCCGCCTTTATCTGATTGTGTTTATTGGCCAGATGGATGTCCAGCTCTCTGACCGATTTAATAATAAGCATCCCCTGCTTTTGATTATCTTGAGACGCGGCCAGCATATCCCGGGCAAAAATCCGGGCAGTAGACATATCCGCCAATATTTTTTCGGCATGAGGCAATTTCTCCTGCTTATCGGCAAGTTCATCCAATTCCCGTTTTTGCTCATCCCGCTGGCCAGTGATTTTAATATAATCTCCTTCGATTTCTTTAAACCTCTGCGCCCTTTCCAATCTTTGCAAATCAGGTTTAAACAAATCAAAACGCTGTTCATGCTCACTACTTCTTTCTCTTAGCCTTTTAAGTTCCAGTTCCAGACGGGTTATTCCCTCAAGCCAGGCAAGCGCTTTGCTTAAACTATCCCGCATACTTGTCAACGGGGACTCCATAGCAAGTTTTTCTTCAAGACCGGCCAGTAATTCAAGCCTTTTTTCCTCGCTCAGCAATCTGATTACAGCCGCATCCTCTTTAAGCTTTTCAAGTTTTCTGGCTTCTTCATTTTTTTTCTCATGAACTTTGATGGAGATACGGCTGTATATCTCGGTACCGGTAATCTGTTCCAGAATAGGAGCCCGTTCGTGGGAAGGAGCCTGGAGAAATGCGGCAAATCCGCCCTGGGCCAATAACATGGAACGAGTAAAGCGTTCATAATCCATACCAGTCAAATTCTCAATTTTTTCCCCTACGTTCCGCAACCTGGACTCTATGATTTCACCAGTGTCCGCATGGGAAAGTTCGTGCCGGGGCGGTTGCAATTCCCCATTGGCCTTGTTGCGAGCCCTGTGCTGGCTCCAATGGCAGCAAAAACAGCCTGCCTGGGTTTCAAAACAGACTTCAGCCAGGCAGTCGCCGGTAAGGCGGGACATTAACTCATTGCTGGTCTTGCTAATTCGGTTAAGGCGTGGTGTGCGACCATAAAGGGCCAGGCAAATGGCGTCAAGAATAGTTGTCTTGCCTGCTCCGGTGGGGCCGGTGATAGCAAAAATACCATCCGATACATAGGCCGGATTGGTGAAATCTATATGCCAAAGCCCCGCCAGGGAGTTCAAGTTTTTGAAGCGAACACTGAGTATCCTCATCTCAAACCTCCGTTTCCCAGGCGGCATCTTCTTCTTGAATCATGGCGGCCGCTTTGCGGTAAGTGCGAATGAGATCGTCCTGCTGTTCTGGAGGCACTTCATTGGCATCCAGGCAGCGTTTGAAAACCTCGTCAATACTCAAGTCTGCCAGGGATTCATAACTGGCACCGCTTATTCCGCGATCAAGAACCCGCTCATTCCTGATCCTCAAAACCTCCAGGTTCGTACCCGCAGTAATTTCATCCAGGCGATCCCGCAGGTCGCCTATTATCTGTTCCCCATTATAGATAATATCCAGAAGAACTGTCGTTTCCAAAGCCTTTATTTCTTCCAGGCGGCTGCTAATATACTCCCAGTTGCCTTTTATGCATTCCAGGTTTTGAAATCCGGGAACAGGAATATCTGAGACAATCGCGTGTCCTTCGTCGAATTCAAGCTGACACAGGATTTTCTGCTGTTTTGCTTCTCCAAAGCCCATAGGAATTGGAGACCCAGAATAACGCATAAAGTCGGAGTCCCCTACCTTCTGGGGTATATGTAAATGTCCTAATGCCAAATAGTCAATGCAGGAAGGGAAAATATCTTTGCCGACATGGGCCAGCGACCCGACATATAAATCCCGCACACCGTCAGAATCAATGGTTTGTCCCCCGGCGGTAAACAGATGCCCCATGGCTATAATCGGAATTTGCCTGTCGATTTCTTGTCGGATACGTTCGGCCTTGGCGCAAACATCAGCATAGTGAGAACGAATACCCTCTATCAGCTTGCGCCCTTTGTCCTCATAACTCTCGCCTGCCTCGGCCTTACGGACATCCCGGTCCCTCAGATACGGAACCGCACAGACAATCAATTCCGGAACGCCTTTTTCATCTGACAGGGTGAGCACTTCATCCGATATGGTATCCGTCATGCGTCCAATAATATGAACATTGAGAAAACGCAATACTTCCCGGGGAGCATTTAAAAAGGAAGGCGAATCATGATTGCCCCCGGTGACAACCACATGGCGGCACGGCGAATCCACAACACTGCATAGAAACCGGTAATACAACTCCTGGGCCCGATTGCTGGGAGCAATATTGTCAAATATATCCCCCGATACCAGCAGGGCTTCAATTTCTTCATTTCTTATGTAATCAGCCAGCCAATTCAAAAAGGCCTCAAATTCATCATACCGCTTGCGCCCATACAGGGAGCGCCCGATATGCCAATCGGATGTATGTATAATTTTCAAGGAATCACCTGCTTTGGATTAATGTTTGGATTTCCTGGGTTTAATCTATATGATTCTCCATTTCAAGCATATTTTCAAACTGTTGCTTAAGTTCTTCCATATCACTGGTTACGGTTGTCCAAACGTCTTGCATTCTAAGGGTCTGATATTTGTGAGCAGTAACATCCCGAAGTCCAGAAATAGCCCGCCATGGAATTTCCCTATGAGCCGCTTTTAATTCATCGGAAATGTTTTTTACTAATTCGCCGATATTAATCAAAGTCATACAAACTGCCCGTTTTGTTTTTTCATCACTATTAAAAGCTTTAAAATCCAAGCCATCAACCATTTGCAGAATTAATTTCGTTTCATCAAGAAGCTTAAGCAAGATTTGTCTATCCCTTGATATCATATACATCCACCAACCTTTCGATCGCAATAAAATCGCTGTCTAATAGCGGAGCATGTATTAAATCAACCTCAGTTTCCAGCTCATCCTCAAGTATTTGTTTTAGTTCTGACAATAGAATAAGCGATACGCTTTCATCCATGAATTCAACCAAAAAATCAACGTCACTTTCTTCATTGAAATTACCATTAGCATATGAACCAAACAATAAAACACGTTTAACCGGAAAATTTTGTACGGCTCGTCGAACGCCAGTCGATATTTGTTCCATTGTAAGCATTTATAAATGACCTCCCTTATGTGTCCCTGCATTTATATTACACTTTTGATTGCTTAAGAGAAAGCTTTGTTGGCTCGATACCCATTTCATCTAACTGAACCCACAGTGATTGCATGGCTTTTTCAGGATTACGGTAGAAAGTGCTGGCCATAACCCGCCAGAAAACCCAGCCTATACGCTCCAGCAAGCGCTGGCGCTCCATATCCTGTTCCCATCGGTCCGGACCATGCCAGGTATCGCCGTCGCATTCGACTGCCAGGCGGTTGCGCATACCTTCAACAACCATGTCAATTCTTTTGTTGTATCTTCCTACCTTAACCTGAGGCCTTACCGAATAGCCGCGGGCTGAAATTAATTTAAAGACATCCTTTTCAAATTTGGATTCAAATAAACTGTCATATTCGTTTTCTTCTCTGACTACCCTGCCCGGATCGAGATAATAACCCAACAGCTTGGCCCTCATACAATTGGGATTCAGGTCATCCAAATCAACGGAATGGAACAGCCAGGTTTGATCCTTGGCCCGGCTGGCCGCAACGTTAAAGCGTTTTTCATCAGATTGTTTGGCAAGGGCTCCTATTCTCATGTTGCTGGCTGCAACCATGGACAAGAACATTACATCCCGTTCATCTCCCTGGAAGGAGTAAGCATCACCGCAAATAATCCTGCGGTTAATAATCTCCATATCACCGATTCTCTCACGCAGCATTTCTTGAATAACCCGGGCTTGGTCAAATCCCTGCAGGGATATTACCCCCATAGTCTTGCCTTCGTAAAGTTTATCTGAACAGCAGGCCTCTATTTGCTTAACCAAAGCATCGGCTTCTGGATAATTAATGGCTGCGGTACTTACTTCCCTGCGCCCTTGGGCAACTCGGATCGTTCGAATAGGCGGTTCCAGTATTTCGAAACTCTTGGGCAAACGCAATGGTTCTATCTGACCACCATAGAACTGATCATTGCTGAATTGAATAATTTCGGGCACGCAACGAAAATGCTCTTTTAACATGAGATTACCGGGGAAAATCCTCAGGGCAATATCATATATACTGGTCTGCATATCGAGTCTTTCTTTTTGTGGTATTCCTGCCAAATATCTTACAATAAGCTCATTAATCTGGCTCTGATTGCTGCCAACACTTTCAGGGCTGATCTGTTTGTCATCCCCTACCACAATCGCTTTTTTCGCACGGAAAAATGCTGACAAAGTGAAAATATCACTTTGACTGCTTTCATCCACTATTACCACATCAAAAGGTTTATTGGTGATCTTAAGGTTTTCAATAACTCTATGCAAAGGCATGACCCATACAGGAATAGCATCTTGGCAATTCTCCATTTCCACTTTGGCATCACGCCTATGTTTATCTGCATATTTCCCGGTACCTTTGCCTATCTTTTTGATCGTTTGCATCCAGGCATGAAGGCTTCTCCTTTGGGCTGGAGTCGTATTCTCAATTTGATGCAGCCAGGATGATTTGGCTACTATTTCAGCTATAAGTCTACTTTCCAACTTCTCGTTAATAGTTATATCCTGCTGTATTATATCAATATTGGTTTCTTCTTCAAACTTCTTAAACCAATCGTTGGCTTGACTCCATTGCCATGCTGTTTTCCAGTCTTGAGGCGGTTGAAAATCTAACCCGGGTTGCCTTCTGCCTGAAATTATTATTTGGTTCACCCACGATGGAGCATTTTCTTCAAGAATTGCTTTTAGTCTATAAAACTTATCTTTGACGGTTTCCAGCCTGGCAAGCCTTTGCAGTTCATTAATAATAGATTCCCATTTAACTGCATCGCGACCATTTAAGGCCTGCAATAAATCCGACCAGGAATTATGCGCATTATTCCTTACTGCTCCGCTTTCCAGCATTTTTTGGATTTCTTCAATCTGCAGGTTAATAATGTGAAATTTCTTTTCCTGAGCAATTGCTTCAAAACCGGTATTTAATTCCTTAAACCATTTCCTGTCAGTCCATACAGTTTTATCTTCAATCCCCAGCGTTTTCATTACCGGATTCAGGGGCAATACGACTTCATCTTCCCAAGCCAGTGCAGTCCTAATTATACCAAGATTGTCATCCAGAACCTCAGCCAGCCTTTTCTGCCCAATTTCCAACAATTCACCGTTAATTTCAGATATGTATGCATTCCAGCTGTTTGCCAAGGCTTGTTCCTGCAGGGATCGTTCAACGTAAGTCTCTAAAAGGGCTATATCATCCAAAGTTTTGATACAAGCTTCATTAATAGTAGAGCCTTCAAAAACATAACGCTGTTTTCTGCCGGTTATTTTCATATACATCCAACCCAGGGATTTATTTTGGCTTAGATGATTTTTAATTTCCTTTAAATCTTCCTTTAGCTGCACCAGGGGAACATTGTTTGGAATTCTTATATTAAATGCAGCCAACTGTCGGTTCAGATTTAACAAAGATGAAATTCCACTCTGGCAATCATCAAATAAACTCTTCCAAGTTTCTTTACGCTGGCCGCCTTTTGATATGTCATCCAGAATCTCCATGGCCCATGAATTCTGAAATTGTTCCAGTTTTCCTATCGAATAGTCAGTCAGGGATATATAAGCATCGATATTATTATGAAGTTCATGTGTGTTTTTCCATCCTGAAATATAATCTCTTGACTTGTCGAACTTGGTACGCTCGTCTTTCCAGGTACTAATCATTTCTTTAAAAGCTGATGGTGAAAGAATCTCCTTCAGATCTGGTCGGTCTTCATCGAGCGCCTCTAAATCAGCGGCATTTAATTCAGCCGCTAAACAGTAAAAATCCCAGACTACCTGTTCGTCTGGCATTTTCGCAGAAATAGTAATACTGTCCGGCATCCAGCCATGCTCTTCGTTATCATTAATCCATTGAGCAACTTCGCCGGGCAGCTGTTCTCGCCCATTAAAATCAATTTTGGTGTTTTCCCGGATGGCTGCTTGTTTCAACTTGTAATATAGTTCAGCCAACGTATTCCGGACCTGAGATAAATCAGAATTAAGCTCCCTCAATTCTTTCCGCAGGTTGTCAGGATCAAGAGCCAGGTTTTCCGATATGGAACGTATTGAATTTTCGATTTCTTTGATGGAACTGGAATCCCCTCCGGTAACAGAGACACAAAGAGGACGCACATTATCCGGTATCTTATCTGATAATACCCTTAATGCCCTTTCGGTATGACTGGTTACCAGGACCCTTTTACCGTGGGCGAGCAGATGGCAGATAAGATTGGCTATGGTATGGCTTTTGCCAGTCCCGGGCGGTCCCTGAACTGATACACCGTAACTGTTAACCAACCTTTTAATAATCTCCTTTTGTTCATGGTTGGAGACCAGCGGAAAGAATATCTCCTCTCCCAGGGATTTCCATTCCTCTTTAGTTTGCTGAACAAAGTCTGGAGGCAAAATATTATTCAGATCTTCTTCGGTAGTAAGGGCTCCAATTAAAGGGGGAATCGGATATCCATTATCTATGGCCTCGATAATACCGTTTAATTCGAGATGCCACTGACGCATAGCCTTGTTTCTTATAAATAGGGCTGACGTATCATGTATAACAGGTTCGCTGGATGAATAATTAGACTGTTTAGATTCATTCCCGAACCTAACACTACCGGTTGGGCTTAAAATATTAATGAACTCCTCGCATAGAGCCTTAAGAATTCCGGTATCCAAGGGATTAATGTCTTCTTCCTGCACCCGTTTGCCCAGAGCAATCAACCGCTTAATATTGGGGACATCTATACCATTCAGCATGTCCAACTCCAGGACAGTACCTTTTCCAGTGGGGATTATTTCGAAGATGCCTTGGTCAGCCCGATATACCAGTTCCATGCGGGTTACAAAGATGTGCCGGTTAATCGATTCGCCGGCATGGGTCCAGTTAAACAGCCCATGGCCCCAAACCAGTTCAATTATTTCATCCTCCCGCTGGAAACGCTGGTTTAAAGAAAACAGTTCCCCATACAGCCTTTGTATTCTATATTTGGGCAGCATGGCTTCGGACCACTTGTCCCAGGAAGCGATCCATTTTCCCCATGCAGCCATTCTATCGTCAGATTCTTCAAAGTAAATTTCCCTGTCAGCCTGTTTCTTACTATGTATATATCTGGGTCTTTTTTCAGGATCTTTAATATCTCTATTTAACCAGGTCTGTAAAATCTGAGGGGGCGATGGCGGAGAAGCAAGCTCCTGCTTATGTACCTCCAGCCAGGTTTCTTCATTTCTCCCGCTTCCATATAGAAAACATCCCTCTACGAAAGGAAAGTCTTTCTCCCACCAAATCGGTGAGTACCTACTCATATCCCTTTCTACCGGGGATGACAAATCTTTTATTGCCAGCAGATATTCAAATATCTGCCGGGCTTTATCTCTGATTGATGACATTGGGGCCTCCAGAAGACAATTTTTCAGACACAAGAGGACGGGGACACCACAAAAACTTCTCCCTGTGTCCACCTATATAGACATACTATTAACCTGCCATATATTCTATTGCAGCATTTTTTACTAACTCAACTCTTACGTCCTGAATATACTTCATTCTAATATCTTCTATATCAGCATCATAAATTTCACCTATATTATTAAATTTTTCTTTTAGCCGATTAATAATTTTATCAGAAAGTTTGAGATTATTAATTGAATGACCTCTCAAAATTTTGTAAAGTGATTTTGGTTCACTTAATTCCATTTTATTACCGCATTTTGGACAAAAATTGAATGACTCATTATTGGTAATAAAATCACACTTTTCATTAGAACAATGATATTCATCTCCTACTTTTAGATTATTAACAATTTCTTTTAATTCGATTGTAGTAATATAATATGATTGATTTGTTTTGGTTTCAGTAGAAATATAATCTATTTCTATGACATCCCTTAATATAAGGTCTGTAAACAGTAAACTTGGATTAATGGAAATATAATATCCATATTGTTTGTGCCCTATACTTTTTTTACTATTATCAAATATAATAATATTTGCATAAGCCAGAACATCAAAAACCTGAGATATTTTTTCATGAAAAGAAGTTTCTATATAAAAACCTGCTGACAACTTACTGTTTGATATCCTTCTTTTATCATTCCACAATCTTAAGTTAGGAAGAAAGATGTTTTTAATTATATCTTCCGCTACAATAATATGTTGTTCGTATTTCACTAGTCTTTGTTTTAAAGTGTCAAAATCCTTCCATTTAGAATCCATTACTGAACGCAAACTATTGATAACCTGTTTCATCTGTATTATTTTTCGATTAAATATACCAGAATTTTGCATATCATCAATTATATGAAATGCAAAGCGTGGGTTACCATTACTGCAAATACAGATAAGATCTATTATTCCAGGATTTAGTGTTAATTTGTTCCAAAAATCATAACTAAATTGTTGAATTCTTTTTTTGAGTATTGATTTAATATAATCTCTGTCCTCCACATTAGTTGGTTTCCAGTCAATTTTTAATTGCTTAGCATCCTGTCCTGCTTCGAAATACTTGCCATAGTTAGTAACACCAGGGTATACAGCTGCTTTACAAGCAATATTAGGATGTCTAAGTGATTTAAAGAAGGTGAAAAACTTTTCTTGCTGACTAATTGAAAAAACATGTGCAGCCTCGTCAAAAAGCAATACTATTCTTTTTAATTCAAAATCTTGAATTAAGTTCAATAGAAAGGCTTTGAAACTAGTTGGATTATCTAGAATTTTGACTAATTCTATAGAAGGTATATTAGTACTTAGGGACCTAGTATCTTTTACATCACCCTTTTCTAAAACCTGTATGTACTCGTCTAGTAATTTTGAATAATGTTCATATTTTGAATTATCGTTTTTGTTTCCGAATATTTTTGATAGTCTAGTTGTTAGCAAATCAATATTAGTAGGCTTAAGCTTAATAATTTGCTTTAGAATTTCACTCAGAATTTTCCCCATAGTCCATTGTAAAAACGGATCCAATGATGAATCACTAATTTTGATTCTTTCTATTCGGATAGACTCTTCAAAACTAACCCAAACTGCTAGGATACTATTCTTTTCAAATTCTTCCTGTGCTTTTAATGCAGCGATCTTCATAAGCATGGTTTTACCAATACCTCTACTTCCTTCAAGAAGATACTGCTCAGAATCTAATAATCTTGCGATTTTATTATCATTTCGATTAACAAAAAACTGTTTTATAAGTTCTTCGTCAAGACTTTCGGTTCTATCAACAATATAATCACCTAAGGATTTGGTCATATCATAATCACCTCCGAAATATTGGCTAGCCTATTTATTGTGATTTTTGAAGTATCATTAAATCTCAAAATATACAAAACGGCTAATATGCTTAAAGTAGAAAAAAGTAGTTTTTCGTATCTTTTAAAAAAACCTTTATCATAAACAATTGCTAATTCTTCATTAGTTTTTGTAAGGGTTTCATATCTTCCATGAACATTATCAGATAAATTTGAATATATTTTTTTCAAGTAATTGCTTACGGAGTCTTCACATGTTTGAAGTACTTCAATATTGGAATAAAATACCGCTATATATTTAGTAGTAAAAAACGAATACTCGTTAACTAAAGTATTCACATATTTATCGGCTTTTGCATTCTGTTGTTGGAACATATTGTATTCAATTTTATGGTCATAATAGAAAATAGAATTACAACCTATTTCAAGCACACTACGTAAAATAACAATCCCAGGACGATAAAAACCAGAAAGAGCCATATAGATCGAAGCAATTATATCGTTTATTATCTCATTCCATAATATACCTATTTCCTTGTCTTGGGCCATTATATTTTGACTGATATCCATACTAGCATTTAAATAGTCCCATATTAAAGTAGTATCATTATCTTCCAGGCTTTTATCTTGTATAATATTTGTTGAATTTCTTAAGCTTTCCTTAACCAGAGTCTTAGTGTACGACATAATTTTCTCCTTTAAAGTAACACATACTTAAATTGCTTTTGGATAACAAGAGGCATAGAGTAATATTAGTCCTTTGCTCTGTTATAGGGACATATTAAACATTTAGGGGACACAAGGTGACGTTTTTATTGTGTCCTTATGCCCTTTTAACGATATTAAAACTTTCACCGGTCAGGCGGGATATTTACCGGATGCTTAATACTTCAATCTCTCTTAGTTTATGCAGCACCTTATCCCGGTCTGCCTTGCTTATATGCAATGTTTTAGCCGATTTATTTATTGCTTAACACGTTTTCTATCACTTCGCGAGCCTGGGAGTAATTCAACGTGGTTACTTCCAGGCTTCCTGACATTAAATCAAGAATTAATAGCTTCCAATAGCGAAAGCCAAGCTAATCGCAAAACCCCTGGCTAAAATTACGCACATATTCCGAATTGTACTATTTCCAATAAATTCGACGAATTGCAGAGGAAATCCTACACTGTGTTTACACTAAATTACAACTGTTTTCGACAATACATCCATCTTAATATTAAACATGAAGAATCGTTAGTTCACAGGATATATTTTATAATATATTTAAAAGGAGATATTATAAAATATGCCGGAACCAAAGCGACGTGGATGTCCATCCTAATCTGCCTGAAAGCAGGTTGTGGTATAATAAAAAAATAATGTAAAAAGGAGGAAAGAGCTTGGATCAATATAGTCAGGTTGTTGAGCTTTGGCGGTCATATAAAATCGCCTCCGCTGCCGATCTTGATAAATATCTTGACAGCTTTCGAATCCTCTTTGCGTTCCATTCCGGAAAGATAGAGAATGAAGAAATTAGCTATCACGATACAAGGGAAATTTTTGAAAACGGCAGGGTGGTAGATTATACCGGAAGTCCCCGCACTCTGTTTGAGCAGCAGAACCAAAAGCTGTGCTATGAGTTTTTGAAAGAAAAAATTGTGGGAGTTGTGCCTATAAACACTGAACTGCTTAAGGAAATTCACAGGATTCTCACCGGGGGAACCTATGATGAGCGCAGGTACATTGAAAATGAGGAACGGCCAGGGGAATTTAAAAAGCACGATTATGTAACCGGCATCCATGAGGTGGGAACCGCTGCGGAAGATGTGGAAAAGGATCTGGCGGAACTGATAGCTGAAGTTGAGGCTTATGAGGGTAAAGATGTTTTGAAAGCAGGCGCCTATTTTCATGCCAGGTTTGAGTATATCCACCCCTTTGCAGACGGCAATGGACGTGTCGGGAGAACGCTCATGAATTACTATTTCATGACGCATAAGCACCCGCCTCTGATTGTCTACAACGAGGATAAGCGCTTGTATTACGAGTGTTTGCAAAAGTACGATGAAGCCGAGGACTTAAATCCCCTTTATGAGTTTCTCAAATATGAAACAGAAAAGACATGGGCAAAGGCGCTGGCCCTTGCCAATGGCATTAAGCCGGAACGCAAAAATTTAACTTCCTATCCATAGACCTGTTCCCGGGCTAACCAGGGACTTTCTCATTTTTTATTTCAGCGTAACCTGTATCTCTTTGCCGAGGGAGCGGGCAACCTTGGACAGAAAGTCCAGGGATGGATTGTATGTTCCGCTTTCCAGGCGGCTGATATTGGATTTCTGGGTTCCAACCCGAAGCGCCAATTCTTCCTGGGGAATATTTTGGCTGGTGCGTGCTTCAATGATTTGTAGAGGCTCGTCGGATGCGGCGTAGGTGGAGGGAAGGAGGGCTTGCCGCCAGCCTTTCCCGGTACCTCGTTATCCAGGAGGACACAGGTGGACATAATTGAATATTTCAAACTGATTCCCCTCCCGGTCATCTTCAAATTCAATTGCCGGATATTCTTTTTAAGCCCGGCGCACGCCGGTGCCCAATCCCCTATAAGGAAGAATCTCAACTCTCCCAAAATAACCACTAAATACCACATCATCAAATATCCTCCATTACCACAATTTACCGCTACATGCCTCAAACCCAGGATAATTCGACCACGAAACCCTTTATCTGACTTTATGTGATTCGTTTACCCATATTTACCAAAAGGTAGTAATAGATTCGAGCCGAATTGTTAGCGTAAGGAGGCGTAAATGGGAATGTTTAATAATTATATGGGAAAGTTGTTTGTTAAGGAATTATTTAACAAACTATTCCTATATTTACAAAGGAGGAATTTATGTTAGTATTGCGTTGCAAACAATTGCTTTATTGTTGTATTTTAGCATTTCTTGTTCTTGCTATAATACCCTGGCCGGCTCAAGCCAGTGAATATGGTGACGAAGATTTAAGCCTGGGCAGTCGGGGTTCAGAGGTCATTCAGTTACAGAAGGACCTGGCTGAGCTGGGCTTTTATACAAACAGTATTGACGGATGGTTTGGCCCTAAAACCAATAATGCGGTAGTGAGTTTTCAAAAATCCCAGGGATTAAAAACTGATGGCGTTGTTGGTCCCAAAACCAGGGCAGCCCTGAATAATGTTATAGCACAAGCCGCTAATACACAAGATTTAAGCCTGGGCAGCCAGGGTTCAGAGGTCATTCAGCTACAGAAGGACCTGGCTGAGCTGGGCTTTTATACAAACAGTATTGACGGATGGTTTGGCCCTAAAACTAATAATGCGGTACTGAGTTTTCAAAAATCGCAGGGACTAAAAACGGATGGCGTTGTTGGTCCCAAAACCAGGGCAGCATTGAATAACGCTTTATCAGGGATTGCACCCCCACCCAAGGTATCAGACTCCGCCAAGTTGCCTACTGCATCCAGTATCAGTCATTATAATAGCCATGAACAACTGATAGTTGACTCTTTCCGGGAAAACTTTGACGGCAGCCTGGCTCAGACCCTGGTCGGACGTGCGATTTGGTATATGGAATACGGCTATATGAAGTATGGGCATACCAAGTATGCTACTAGCGGTTATATAGACTGCTCCAATTTCGTTTCCCTGGTGTACAATGATTTTGGATATTCCATTACTTCAGCTGCTAAAAACTATGGCTCGGTAGGGGTAAAGGTTGCGGGTGTTTATGCGGCTAAAATCCCCGGAACATCAAAATATTCCCTGGTAGGTACAGAAAAATTAAAACCCGGCGACATATTCACCTACTGGAACTCTGATGAACCAGCCAAAACCCATATAGGTCACGTAGCTATCTACATGGGTGTCATTAACGGCAAACCATGCATAATAAATACCTGCTCAGGCAACCCCACTGCTATAGGAATAATTGATGATTTTTCCTACTGGTATGGTTCAAGCCTCATAGAAGTGCGCCGGGTTTTACCGGACAGCGCATTTACAGCAGGTAAAAAAATTAGTGATCAAGGACCGGTTCTGCCGGCAATATATCAAATTATACCGGACAAACCGATTGTGCTGCCGGAATACCTTCCCAGCGGCTTCTAAAGCCTTGGCAAACCCGATACGTCTCCTTAAACCTCGTTAATTCGCAAGAAATAGCGAGGTTTTTGTCTTTCATCCTGCTCAGGATTTGTCATCAGAGGATCAAGGGAAAGGAAGTCCATTCTACTGTATTTGCCGGATGTTTAATCCTTGAATCTCTTACAGTCTATGCAACACTTGTCCTGGCAGCTGGGAATCAAAAGATTTATTCAAGATTAATCATCATCCAAAATATCGGAAAGAAGCTTTTCCCTGTGCTGTAAAAAATACCTGGTAATTTGATAATGATCTGTCATTTCATAATCTATTTCATTAATTTCCCCGTTATCAAAACTCAAAATAACAGAATGGGGATAACCCAGCAGTATGGGGGAATGAGTAGCAATAATAAATTGTGCTTCCCCATTCCTGCTCAGATCATGCAGTATCCTTAAGAATGCCAGTTGTCTGGAAGGAGATAAAGCTGCTTCTGGTTCATCCAATAGATAAATGGCTTTTCCTTTAAAACGGTTCATAAATAATGCCAAAAACGATTCACCGTGTGATTGTTTATGCAGAGAACAACCTCCATATGATCTAAAACCTGTATCATCCACATCATCGATGTGCGAGGCAAAATGGTAAAAGGATTCTGCCCGCAAGAAAAAACCATTCGTTACTTTCGGCATCCAGGAAAGCCTGATATAATCTGCTAAAACAGATTCAGACGCGGGCAGTTCATAAACATTGTTTCGGCCGCCACCAGCAGTATTAAAATTACACTGCTCAGCGATTGCTTCTAACAAGGTGGATTTTCCCGAACCGTTTTCTCCAACAAAGAATGTTACATTACTTCTAAATTCAATTTGATGTAAATTTTTAATTACAGGAATAGAGAAAGGATAATAGTTGAAAGAGCCTATTTTTTCTCTCATAATGGATACTTTTTTCAAATACATACAAATCACCTTTTATAATCCCTGCTTATTTTGCCAAACCTGATTATTATAACCTGGAAAATTTTCAGCACAAAATGGTATAGGTAAAAAGTAGGATCAATGAAGTTAAAGTGGCAATGTATAAATTGCGTATAAATCGTTTGTACCTGGCACCTACACTCATATTAAAATTACATTCAAAATTAATTATCAAAGCTTCTACCGCTTTTTTGTTAAAAAAAATCATTAATAGCAAAATTATAAAGATGGCTGTGTTTATTAATATATCCTTGAACAATAAATTTTCTGCCTCCAATCAGGGAAAGTGAGGAGTTTTCTTTGCTTGACATGAATGTTTTTACATCTGCCACGCCGAGCAGTTCTACAATAGAAAAGCCAATATGATTGGGGCGGTGAGGCGACCTGCTGGCAAAGACTCCTCTTTCTTTATTACTCCAGCGGGTCAAAAGCAAATATTATACTACTAGCCCCCAAAGAATTAATCCCTTTTTCTGGAGCATTGCCCAGGCTATTACCAGCCACCCGGCCAATGCTATTACTCCCAGTAGTTTGTCCAATAAAGGCATTGTTGCCCTCTTGACCACTATATAAATAACTATAATAATGGCATAAAACGCAATAAGAACAAGACTGATATAAAACAAGCTGTTCCATCCGGTTTTCAGCCATCCCAGAATAAAGACGACCAGTAATAAGCTGATCTCAAATACTGCACTGCGCATAGTACCTTCCTCCCACAAGAATCATTCAATTATCTTTTGCATCTTGCTTTTTATTTAAGAATAATCTATACAGTTCCGGTGCAACTCGCTGCAGTCTAACCGGCTTCAAGCTGCTGTCGGTAACTGCATGTCTGGTGAAGCCGGTTACCAGCCGTTCTTCCGAACTCTTTCTACGTATTTCATATTCTATGATAACAGTAGCCGCTTTCACTTCTTTAATTATAGCTGTTATTTCCAGCAGGTCATCATAGAGAGCCGGTTTGATATATTTGCACCCGCATTCTACAACAGGAAGCATAACCCCTTCCTGTTCCAGGCGATTATAGGGGTAGCCTATGTTTCTTAACAGTTCTGACCTGCCCACTTCAAACCATTTGAAGTAATTACTGTGGTATACTACTGCCATAGCATCTGTGTCTGCATATATTACGCGAAGTTCTGTTTTATATTCTATATTTTTCATAATGTTCCTTTCATTCTGAATTCATAATAAACCTCTTCCCAGGTATTCGGATTCCCATTTGGGAAACTCCGTTCCCCAAACTGTACCTTATGATTACGGCCTACTAATAACACTGTGCTTGACCGGGTACCATAGTTGGGACTCATAACAAACGCCGGTGCCAACATTCTCTCCTTTTCCAGTCCTACGCCTGTCTGAGGTAATTCATGATCATCCGGCTTTTCCTGATCAGCCATCATATCAAATAAGGATTCTATTTCTATATCTTCAGACTCCAGAATTTTTAATAAAGCCTGTCTGCCCTTCTTTACTTTAGGCCAGGGATCATTCAGTAAGGCATTACTTAATCCATGAACACCTGCCGGCACTTTCCTGAGCATATCTTCCCGGTTGGAGTAATAATACAGTGATTTAGTATTTCCCAACAATAAGTTGAAATCATTATAGGCGTTTTTACCGAACATTTTTTCTATATAGCTTTCAGGCGGAAGCTTGCTGCACAAATATTTCTTGACCAGGTGCCCGCGCGATTTGCTGTCTGTTTTATAACTGGAAGGATCGCGGTAGTTTGTCAGAGCAGCAAAACGTCCCGCAGTGCTTATTCCCAACCAGGTGCCGCCTTCCTGCAAGTCTCTTCCCGCCAAAATATCGGGATTATCGGCCCAATAATCTGCTGCTGAAGTAGGACGCTGGTAAAACTCGTCCCTGTTGGATGCCACTACCAACTGATAACGGGGATGATGATCATAAGCAAAAAGTATAAGACACATGATTTCACCTTTTCTTATATTTGGATTGGTTTCCTTATTTCAATAAATCTGCTCTATTCTCCGGGCATATGGCTGGGGAAGTTCTTATAGCATATTTGCCCGCATTTTTCTTCGGTATTTGCCTTTGATGGACGGTCTGCTTTAAAATTTTCGCCCCAGATATGACAAATGGGCTTGTTCAGTTCTTCGGCTTTAGCTACAATTTGAGCCGTTATAGAACTGGCCTTATCTTCATTACCATCCCATATAGCCAATAGAACATCACTGTGTTCAGCTATAAAATTACCGGCATTCAGATAAGCTGATTTTTTCGTTGGCGCGGGAGGCATTTCAATTATTTCCATGGCTTTTTGCGACAAAAAGTATTTCAATTCCTGCCGCAATTCTGCCCCCTGCTTATCAAATCGACAATCATCCGAAGAAGCAAAGTCATTTAGATACTCATCCTGGGGAAGCGGAAGTATGGCAATAAGCCCTGCAGCTTCCCTTTTTAACAGGCGGCGTGCTGCCAGGCGATCAGCCCCCGCTGCCAGCGGGGAAAAAACGCTAAGATAATGTTCAAAGAACTCTTGTTCAATGAAATTGATGGCTTTATCAACTGCCTGCTCCAAATTGCCTATTTGATCGGGATTGAGACTGCTATGCCCTGTAATTCCAACTCTGAGCATTTTTCTGTCACCCATAATGGTAAGGGCATTAAATTCTTTCACATTTACATGCATAGCAATGATATTATCCGGAGGCAGACTGGATAATTCAAATTTTCTTTTATCAGCCAGACTGCTCATTTTAATCAGGTTTTCCAGAGATCGAGCACCGTGGTAGTATTTGGTCACTCGTAACAGGGCATCCAGAACCCCCTGCTCTATTATAAACTCTTCGTCATTCCTGATTTGCGGCGCATTCGATTCCAGATATTGCCTTAATATAAAGGCCCGGCGAATCACATAAAGCCTGTCTTCAACCGTATTGGGATTGCCGTTAATTCCCCTGATGTTTATGTAGGCTCGCAGGCGACTGATAAAATCAGGCTTTTTGGCTGTTCGCTCTAAATTGTTTCCTTTCTGATGAAAATCCTCAAAAGAATGGCGGGTGGCGCCTGCGAAGACATATATCCCCCCTCCCAGAGGATGAGATACCCCCTGATCGCTAAATTCTCCATCCTGCATAGGAGCCAGAAAATAACGCAGCCATCCTAAATTGCGATCTTCACATGGATTATCAAATTCATCCCAGAAAACCAGCGGCATTTTGCCCTGCAAATTCAGGTCGCGAATCTGATGGAAAGCAGTCCGCAGCTCATCGGAAGATTCAAATTGAGAAAGGTTAAATGTCAACTGGGCATCTTCCCTTATGCCAAGCCCTTTGGCTATTTCTTTGACAACAAATGATTTGCCGGCGCCAGGGGGGCCGAATACAGCAACGCATAAGGGGGTTTCCGGGTTTTTAAGCCGCAAATAATCCTGCATGGCATTTTTTACGCTGCGTACCCCTTCAATTTCCTGTCTGTCCGCACTGTACCAGGCACCAATAGTTTCCAGCGGAACATCCGGCAAGGCTGTTCTGGGGCCTTTGAGCACTATATTCCGGGCACACTCATTTACTGCATTCAGCGGGTCATGGTAGGAAGAGTCGTTCTTATAGTTCTTTAATAATCTTTCTTCCAGAATGGTCCAATGATCTCCGGCTGCTTTTTTGCCTATCGTATCATTGGACGAAGTGAAAAAGGCCAGATTGTCGATTTGATTCAGCAAAGTATCTGCTCTATTGCCGGTGCTGCTTAATTCCTTATAAAAATCCGCTATGGTTTTATATGGAAACTGCAGATATTTATATTTACCTTCTTTAGCCACTTCATAACCCATGATATGAAGTTTGCGAGCCAATTTAATTCCTATGGAAGATGCTTTTATCCAATCCATTGATTCCGGATTCTCAGCCCAACTTGTAAGCAGAGCCCCTAACAGACAGGCATGATAGCCCATCACTTGTCCGGGGAACTGGCCGGCAAAATCACCTTCCTGCCAGCTGCGATCGAAAATCATAGTACTTTTATTTTGACCAACAATTATAGCACCACTGGCTCCCAGAGTTACTATTACCTGCTTATATTTTATCTCTTTGCCTCTGGCTGCCACGAAGGGACAATTCGTACTTAAGACCGCGTCAAGAACTTCTTCCAGCATTCTTTCCCAGGATAATGAGAGGCCTATCTTTACAGCGCATGAACGCAGATCGCTTATAGAAGTAATTATGGTGGTTCTATCTGCCAGGCCTGAGTCCATTATCCTGTCCAAGAGCGGATTATCTTCACCATCATTGTATTGACCGAGCTGGATTATAATATCCTGCGGTATTTTTTCCCTGGAATCAGCCGATAAAACCTCGGGCCACCCTTCCTTGCAGCTTCGAAAACCCAGGTTGGTATCCTGTATTACCAGTAAATCAGGATATCCCTTTAGCTTAGCAGCAGAATAATCCCAGTAACCAGGCTCGAACTCATGCCATTTTTGCAAACGGAATGAGTTATAGTTTAAGCCCGGATTAGGGAATTCCCTCCATACGGTCCAGGATGTGGTTATGCGGTTATCCTGGGGACGGTTAAGTAATTCTTCATCGAGTACAGCGCCTTCGACATCAGCCAGGTCTGCGGACAGCATTTCTTTTGCCAGTTGGAAGACCCTGGTCGAACCACCTGCTCGGGAACTCAGTCTGACCTTGTCATCATCCCTGGTTTTTTTCCAATAATATACCCCGCCCCTGACAACGACTTCTTCATTATAAATTCTAAACCAATCTACAGTTGGATCACCACAGATCTGGATGAGAGCTTTCATAATCAATCTCTCCTTTTTAAGCTGCATCGATAAAATAACATGGAAGTAATTGGATAAATTTTATTTTGGTTTCAATCATTTTGTAATATATGACTATTAGTAATACTTGCCAGACTTATAATTATGATAGATTTCGTCCTGATGTTCTATATAATACTCTGAATTTGTTTCTAAGAGCAAATTTCATATACCTTAACCGGTATTTAACTGCCATCCAGCTTGATGGGGCTGTGAGCATTAAGTGAGAAGGGCTATACACTGTCCAGCTCAATTGTAAGTGTATAACGTCCACAAAACGGTTCGCTAGAGTCTGAAATTAAACACTCCTTGCCGCCAGGCTGCAGGTATCCTGAATAATATAATGAAGCAATTGGATAAGGTACCGAAGTCACAGTTCAAGGCGGCGGGCATTTAATTCTTATTGCCAGAAACGCCAATGCTTATGCCTCTATTTGTTCTCTTCTTACCCGTGCCCATCTGAGCAATCCCCGCTTGGAACCCCGAATTACCCTTGATGACCTTAAATTCCTCAATGAGGTTATAGTTCTTTCCGGCTGCCGGCGGAGTGATTTATGCAGATTGATTTTAAGGGGCAGGTATAAAGAAGCTTGCCAGCGGGCTCAGGATTACCGCAATATACTGGGGCCGGACAATTTTTATATAGAATTGCAGAACCGGCTGCTGCCCGGCGATACTTATCTGAACAAGCAGCTTATTGAGCTGTCAGAAAGCCTGGGAATAGAAGCAGCAGCTACTAACAATGCCCACTATGCCACAGCTGATGACTTCACAGTACATGACTTGCTTACTTGTGTGCGTACCCTCTCCACTGTGGAAGAAATCAATCCCGAACGGCCTTTAAAAGCCGAAAGCTATATATTCCCCTCCGCTTTATTCATTTGTGCGGACAAAGCCTGAGTGCCAAAATGATTTAATACCATCCTGGATGAGCCTACGAAATTGACAATATAAAATAGTTATTCTGTTTTTGCTCTCAAACCACTGCTCGCAACGTTCTCCGGGTTCAATCCCGGAGAATAAGGTTTGATATCCAGTACCGGTGTATTATCGAGCATATCCACACCTTTTATTTCAATGATATTGTCTACTATGCTGAGCAGTTCTACAACAGAAAAGCCAATATGATTGGGGCGGTGAGGTGACCTGCTGGCAAAAACTCCTCTTTCCCTGCTACTCCAGCGGGTCCTGGTTCTCAGACTATAACCGTCGGATTCGTGAAAATAAAAAAGAACTATGATATGGGAAAAGAGTTCTAATCCCTCAAGCCCGGCTTTAAATTTTTCTTCTATTTTTATAATTGCCGTTTTTTCTTTTGCATAAATACTCTGGGGTGGAATATCTGCTGTTGACTTAAACGGTGATTCTATATATCCAATTGCCTCCATTATCATTTCTCCCATCTTGGCCTCCCTCAAAATTAGTTGTTCTATCCCCATTTGCCAGAGACTGCGCAGCAGTCTCTGGCTACTGTGATGTTAAGCTGGCTATGGCATCAGGGTAAGTGCGGTGTAGGATAAGCTCTTTTTCTACGTCACAATTATTCTGCAGCAAAATCTGTTTGACGGTCTTTTCCGCGAGCTCAGGATAATTATTCTGCTGACTGAGATGGGCCAGAAATACCTGCATCTTGTTTTTGCGTGATATACGTGAAAGGAGTTTGCCGGCATCCACGTTGGACAAATGCCCTTCCTGTCCCCGGACGCGTTTTTTTAAGAAAAACGGATAAGGTCCCTCATTCAGCATTTTTAGATCGTGGTTGGATTCCAGCACAGCGGCATCCGACATTTCCAATGCTCTTTCAACTGCTTCCGTAACCGTACCCAGGTCGGTTGCCATAACATATTTTCCCTGCCGGTGATAAAAGCAGAATCCTACCGGATCAATGGCATCATGGGAAATACTGAAGGATTCAATCTTAACTGCTCCCAGGTCAAAAATGTCTTTCATTTCAATGCGGCATTCTGCAGGTAGTTTATCCCGGCAAGGAATCCTATCCCAGGTGTTTCCACGGGCATATACCGGTAATCGATACCTGCGTATCAATACATCAAGTCCCTTTATGTGGTCTGTATGTTCATGGGTAATAAGTACCCCATCGATTTCTCCCACTCTAATTCCTATCCCGGCAAGACCTTTTTCAATTCTTCGGGTACTTATGCCAGCATCCACCAGTATTTTTGTCTTTCCAAAATCAAATAGTGTGGCATTTCCCGTACTGCCACTGGCTAAAACATTAATCTGCACATTAATTACTCCCTATGTATGCTTTGTTGTGATTGAAATTTTATTTGATATGATAAACAATCGACAATTAACTAATATTATACAGGAAAGTGTTTTAATCCGGCCAGGAGATTTGCAAACTGCAAAAAAAGGGGGGCCATAGCCCCCCAAACCATTATTACTGTTATTAGAAAGTTGTCATTTAAAAACATTTACAACCACAATATTCCATTTTTAATAACTCTATTTGTTCGAATCCCTTGAAAAATGCTTTATGTAAATTATGGTAAGCGGTTATAAGGGTCATATTATTGCTAGTAATTAACAGGTAGTTTTTTATCGCTCCTGTACAAAATATTGGTATGGGAAAAAGGTTTATAATTTATGGATTAATCGGATGGATTGCGGAAGTAATCTTTACGGGAACAGGTTCACTGCTGGCTGGTTCTATACGTTTGACTGCTTACACTTACCTGTGGATGTTCCCGATTTATGGCCTGGCGGTTTTTATGGAACCAGTACATGAACACATACGCAGCAGTCCATGGGTAGTACGGGGCATAATCTGGGCAGGGCTGATTTTCACTATCGAATACCTGAGCGGATGGATACTTGATCTTACCCTGGGATTTTGCCCCTGGGATTATTCAGCTTTTTCCCCGTACTCGGTAGAAGGTTTTATCCGCCTGGATTATTTCCCGGTATGGTTTTTGGCCGGACTAATTTTTGAAAAAATCCACGATTACCTGGATAGTTTATCTCTAAGGCTGTAACAAAATATATATTCTTTTGCTTCAGCAAAAAGCAAACAATTGTTAGAATTAGCAGAAGGCAACTTCAGGAAAGGATGATTATTGATGAAGAAATATTTTACTATTTTTTCCCTTATCTTATTTTTAGTAAGCTGTATCAGCGCTTGTTCACAAAATGGGGGTGACTCCAAGCCAATTGCCGATAATTCTGGTCAAAACACCGAACAAACTGAAGAATCCCGGACAGAAAAAGATAAAGAAGACTATCCCGTTGAAATAAGCAACTGGTTGAAAAATATGCAGCCCTATTTTGTCGCGGGAAAAGTTGATCTGGGGGAAAAAACCTTTCTTATTGTCAACTGGGGAGAAAAAAGAACAGCCGGGTATAGTGTCAGTATTGCCGATATAGAAGAGAATGAAAACGAAATAATCGTGGGAGTAAAATTTACTTCTCCTGCCGGGCCGGTATCCCAGGTGATAAGCTATCCGTATACGGTCAGCATTATTGACCGGTCTAACAAAAATAATACTGTTCATTTCCAGGATATAGATGGGCAGGAATATATCCCTCAAATTGTGGGTAACCAACCTACAGAATTATTTGAAAAAAGCAGCAATAATATAAAAATCATGAATGCCCAACTGGGCCAAGATAAAGTTACGGTTTCTGGAATTGCCAGGATCTTTGAAGCTACTGTTAATTACTCCTTTAACAACAGTAATGGGGAAATCATTCGGGAGGACTACCTGACAGCCAGTTCAGGTGCCCCAGACTGGGGATATTTCCTTATTGACAACCAGGATATACCTGATAATACGGTAAAGCTTGAAATCTATTCACGCAGTGCCAAAGACGGTTCTCAACAGGATTTAATTAGCATTGATCTTCCCTGAACTGAAAAAGAAGAGTTAATTATATAATTATCCTGTCGATAAACATGGCAAACAAGGATTCTTTAGCCAGTGAAGAACAAAAACCTGCTCGATCTTTCTTGATTCTCGAGCAGGTTTTTTAGCTATTCACAATATTTTTTTACTTGGATAATCAGATTTGTTTATACCAGATATTCATATTTGCTAATGAATGTTTAGCGTCATTGTTGTTGTACCTTTCCTGAATATTGCTGTTATTTTTCATGCAGCCACCATAAGTAAACATATGTTTAGCATTCACAATATTCATGCCAATAGAGAGTGTCCTTGCATAACAAAACAGTGTTTGAATTCCCTTTTCCTTCATTTTTTCTATTATCAGACCATATTGCTGTGATAGCAAGTTTTTTTTGCGATGCTCCGGCAAAGTAGCACAATCAGTCATCTCGGCGCAATTGAAATCAGGTAAGACACTTGCTGAACAGGCACTTACTATTTCATCCTGGTATTCACAAACAGTAAAATATACATTGTTATACATCATAAATGCTATATACTCTGCTTCGTTCATAGCAAATTTGGACATTTTTACTACATACGCTCCATCGCCTGACGAACTAAGGGGCGTTTTTTTTCCAGGAGATCTGAAGGTGGAACCATAATAGAATGTTCAAATACAACGTAATCGGAAATATTCATAAATTGGATTTTTCCATCGTAAATAAAGGTTTCCACTGAAAATTCCTTCCCTTCCAAATGGCTTTCAACTAAACACGGGAATGAGGAATGATTGAGTTTTTCTTCAATATCTTTATTCGTATATATTACCCGATGTCCAACTGTACCGGCTTTATCAAGCAGTTTTACATGAACCGGATGATTTTTTTCATTTTCTTTAAAAGAAACTTCTTTTACCCGCTTGAGAAATTGAGCTACCCCTGCTTTATTATTAACTTCTTCAAAAATCCCAACCTGCAAACCGGCCATTTGTGCTCTTCGTTTCATTTTTGCTTTATTTCTGAAAAGAAGTGACTTATCGAAAATGCTTGGATCTCCTGTGAAACGTGCATTTAATGCGCCTGCCCATTCAACGGCCCTTCATCTTTGAGTACTCTATACCGAACACAAAATGATAAATAACTACGACGGGCACTTGATTATTGCCATGATTCAAAACGGAAGCTGTCATACCACTACAACAGCTTCCGTTATCTCCAAGCGCTTCATGTATTTAGTTGCTCATGTTATGCTTGACATTGATTCACTCCCGGTAGTTCTATTATTAAATCCTCTTATTACGTTACACCTTCCTGAATACTGTAACGATTGACGGTGTACCAATAAACAGATGAAAAGCAGATAGAGAAAATCGTGAAGACTAAATCGTAATCTTCTTCCGTTCTCGCATAAAAGCAATCTCGTGATCGATGTCACCCTGAATTTCAGCAATGCGCTGCTGGGCATCAGAACCTTTAAGCAGACGGTTGAAGCGGCCCTGCTTCATCAGGTATTCATCCACCGGTTCAGCTACTTTTTTGCCGCTGATGATATGCGAACTGGGGTTATTAAAGCTGATACTGCCATTTTCCGCTTCCCACAACAACCAGGCACCACTGCGCACAGCCATACGGCTCATCTGCACAGTATCAGACATATCAAACTGCCAGCCTAAATAACAGGGAGCCAGAATTTCGATATATTTCATGCCAGGGGTGTTTTTGGCTTTTACCACCTTGTCATACAGGTCGCCTGGGTAAGCTACGGTAGCAGTAGCCACGTAGGGTATTTTATGTTCCAGCATCAGCAGGCCCATGTTTTTCTTGGGCTGGCGTTTGCCGGTAGGAGTAGTAGTAGTAAAGCTGCCGCGCGGGGTGGCACCGCTGCGTTGCACTCCGGTGTTGCTGTAAGCTTCGTTGTTATAGCAAAAGAATATCATATTATCATTGCGCTCGGCTGCAGCTGAAAGTGCCTGGAAGCCGATGTCATAGGTACCGCCATCACCTACCCAGGCGAATACGGTAGGCAGATCACCTTGCAGTCGGCCGTTTTCCTTCATTATTTCCAGCGCGTGGGTAATACCGGAGGCCGAAGAACCAGCAGTCGCAAAGGTAATATTAATGCAGGGCCAGTTGTAGCCCAGCTTGGGGGTCATGCCCATGCTGGCTACCGAACATGAAGGAGTCAGCAGCATTATGGCATTTGAACCCAGAGCCTTGCCCACGATGCGCAAAGCCATTGTAGCGGGACATCCGCCGCAGGCCCCGTTGCCGCTTAGAACCAGCTCAGTATCCGGTAGTTTTTTAATACTGGTAGTCATATCTCATCCATTCCTTTCATGGTCTATGCTTTTATTCATCCATCATGGCGCGAATTTCTGCAGCCATGAAGCGACGGGTCAGATCAATACCGCCAATGCCCATCACCCGATTTTTGACTGTGATGTCGTTGCGTCGTCCAAAAAGTACGTTTTTGAGCTCCGAAGCTAAAATTCCGCCGGGGTGGCCAAAGTTATAGTTACGATCCAATACCATTACCTGTGCATTTTGCGGTAATGCATTGATTATATCCTCAGCAGGAAAGGGCAAATACAGACGGGGTCGCAAAAGACCTGCTTTGATCCCCTGCTCCCGAAGGATATCTACGGAAAGTCTTAATTCTGCTGCCATGCTGTTGACAGCAAAGGCTACCACTTCGGCGTCTTCCAGCCGGTAGGTGTCGATGGTATCACCATCCCACATACCAGTGATATCCTTGTATTCCTGCGCTGCCTGCTTTACCAGAGGTATAGCGGCCATGATATCGTCGGACAGCATCTGGCGGAAGGGTGCATATTCAGCCGCCATGGTCACATTGCTGAAGGAAGAGGGCTGAGCCGTGTCAAGTCTCCATTCCGGTTCATGCGAAGGCAGAAAACGGTCTATGTCCTCCTGTGGCGGAAGGGTTAGAGGCATCAGACAATGAGAGATGGCAAAGCCATCAAAGTTGACCATTACCGGGATATTGATCTGTTCGGCCACGCGGAAGGCCTGCAAAATAGTGTTGAATACCTCCTGATTGGAGGAACAGTGATATTGGAGCCAGCCAGTATCGCGCTGGGAAAATGAATCCTGATGATCGGCCCAAAGGGTCCAGGGGGCAAATATACCGCGGTTGACGTTGCACATTACGACGGGTAAACGTCCCCCAGAAGCCATATGTAAAACTTCATGCATATACAAAAGGCCGTTGGCCGATGTGGCTGTAAAAACGCGGGCTCCGGCAGCGGATGCAGCCACGGCAGCGGCCAGAACGCTGTGTTCGCCTTCCATCGGTATAAAGCGGGCATTCATTTCGCCGCTTTCAACCATGGCAGCTATCGCTTCCATTATGCTGGTCTGGGGAGTGATGGGGTAGCCGGGTATTACATCAACCCGGGCGCTTTTTACGGCCAGCGCGGCGGCATGGGTACCTGTATCCATTATAACTTGCGCTGTTTTCATACTGCTACTCCTCCTCCTTTACCATGGTGATTGCGCCGGTTGGGCATTCTCTGGCGCACACGCCGCATCCCTTGCAGTAAGTGTAATCAATAGTAATTTCATTGCGGTCAATGACCGCTTCTGGACAATATACCCAGCAAAATTGACACTTGGTGCATATCTGCTGGTCCACGACCGGACGGTGGGTTCGCCAGGAACCGGTGTCGCCGCCAGCTCCCTTCATCGGCCAGGAAATGGGCCGGTAGGCTTTCGTAACTGATTTCATCTATTTTCCATTCCTTTCGCTAATCCAATTATGAAGCACACAATACACTAATCTGAATTACGGTGGTTAAACATTGGGGAAGAAACTGCAGCATTTTCAAGAAATATCTGAAACGAGACGGGCGATTAGAAACCACCGCCTGTTTTGTTAACAGTGCCTTGCCCAATTAAAAAAGTTGGGGCACATTTTTTCACCTCGTTATAAGCCTTGCCAGCGGCGCCCAGATTACGCTCGCCGTTATTGCCCGGCCATTTATTGATGATGGTTTGTTCCATAATATTCTGCGGGATATTTAGCACCCGGCAAATCGCACCAAACAGTGGAATATTGATTAAGGGCCCGTCGGCCGAAAACAATTCGGCTTCATGAGCGATGGCATCGGCATCCACCTGCCAGGTAGGATACTTCTCCACTGCTACTGCGTGGGGAGCATTTATGATCACAGTACCGGCCTCAGTAATGCCTTCACTGACCGCGGCTTCTGCAAGCTTTTCGCTCATCACTACCACAAAATCCGGTAGCTCGCATTGACTATGCGCGTGGATAGTTGTAGGGGACATGCGCACTGCTGCCCGCACCGGCGCTCCGCGGCGTTCCACGCCGAAGAAAGGCAATGCCTGCCCCTGCTCACCGTTTTCCAGTGCAGCCTGCGCCAACAAGTGCGCCAGGGTAACCGAGCCCTGTCCGCCAAAACCATTGATTCTTAGTTCTAACATATTGTTCCCTCCATTCCTCCATGGTGCTGCCAGAGGTACATATTATCTGAACTTTCAGTGAAACCAGTTTTCAAATTCGCTTCTTATTTTTGGAAATATATAATTGATGATCCTGTTTCCTGATAAGCAGGTGTCCTGATGGTCAGACCACATAATAATTAATTATATAATAATTTGCAGATAAATTCACGTTAAATTTTTTAATTATGGTGGAAGCCCCGGTGTTTCTATCCGCAGCAAGATATGTTATGGATGCCGTTCTCTCATGCCCGGAATATTTCCTGGCTTTTCAAGCTAAAAGCAGAGACTAAAACCTCAAAGTTTACTGCTAATACCGACCTCTTTTTTTATGTGCACTTGAGGGTCTTTTATATAATATTCATGCTGCATGTAATATTCATGATAAAATATTAATTGATAATATAATCAAAAACCCCAGTTGGTCATTTTGAGCATTAGTGAACCCCCTTTATTGTAACAAAGCTGAAATCAGCCGTACCCGGAGAAGAAGTCCTGGCCGCTTCGGCTTTGCCGAGTGATGGTCCTTATAATACATAAGAGATTTGAGCAGCCTGTGCTTATAAAATTATATTTATTGACAGGAGGTATTATGATGATTGCAACATTTTCTTTGTCTCCGGCAGGAGCCAAACGTTTGATTGCCCGTGGGCTCATAAACGAGCCGGTCTTTCAGCAGGCCCTGAAAAATGGGCGGGTAATCATTAGTGTGGGTACTACCAACTCATATATCGCTGAGGAACTGGGGTTTATGTCCACAGAGGATAAACCCCGCTTCGCGGCTGGGATCGTAAGCAGCGGGCTGCCCTGTGTTACTGATCCTGATACCCGCCTGGCCCATATCTGCCTGGAAAACGGGAAAACAAAGGAAATATCCTGGGATGAGTTCATAATGGACTTTGACCGGGACGATGTCTTTGTCAAGGGAGCCAATGCCTTTGATGCCAGTGGTAATGCCGGGGTGTTGCTGGCTAATCCTGTGGGAGGTACGGTGGGAGCTTCCTTCGGTGTTCTGGCAGCCCGCGGCTGTAGGTTACTGGTACCGGTTGGACATGAAAAGATGATTCCTTCCTGTACAGCAGCTGCACGGGTGATGGGCATAAACCGCCTGGATTACAGCCTGGGGCAGCGCTGCGGTTTAGCTCTCCTGCCCGCGGGATTTGCCCGGATATATACCGAGATAGATGCCCTGAAAACTTTGTTCGGTGTTGAAGCTACGATTGTAGCTGCCGGCGGAGTAAGCGGTTCAGAGGGTTCAGTAATGCTTGCCATCGATGGTCCCAACAACGCGGTTAAGGATGCTCTGGCCCTGGCCCGCACCCTGCTAAAAGAAAAACCCCTGTCCGTGCCCAAGCAGTCCTGCAAGGATTGTTCGGCTGGTGCCACCTGCAGCTTTATAAATAAACCTGTCTGATGCCCGCAAAGCTTGCAGGTGGTTTAATGTTTTATAGCGTCTTACTGATTATCGGAATAAACAAAACGTATTTCGTCAAAGTAAACAGTTCCTTTGAGGTCTTTGTTCTTGTCTATTTCTACCATATAGAAATAATCTAAAGAAACCGGCATAGGAATATCAAGAGGAATATCCGCTTCGATATATTTCCACCCCACCCAGTTAATACTGGAAGCCAGGTTCAGTGTTCGTGCATTGTTATTACCGTCTCTGATAGTGGCACGCAGCCAGGGTGCCTGCCCGTTCCCATATACCCACATACCAAGTTTTCGAGGGCGTATGGTGCTGGTATAATTGTCGGTTCTTTTGTCTTTATCCATTATGACATTAATGGTACCATTATATATTTTAGCCCAGCTGGCATAATCATAGTCTACTCTCAGGCTGTAATTCCCGTGCTTCACCTGCTCCGTGGAAATCTGGCAATTGCCTCCAAGATAACCATTGATGTAATAGCTGTCTGGGTCGCTGAATTCAAAACTATCGATTAATTGAGCATTCAGTCCTACTACTATATTAATAGATACTTCTTTATCACCCACTTTGGCTTTTACCGTAGCGTTTCCTTTTTCCCTGCTGCTTAATAATAAGCCATTGTTGTCAATACTGGCGATTTTTGCTGGACTAACCGACCACTGCACTGCCGAATTGGGAATTATGATGGCTTGCCCATCTTCTGTATATGCAGCAATCTGGAATTGTTTCCGGGAATTAGAGCCGATTGCAATCGTCCCATTGTCTGTTAAAGTAAGAGAATGAACCGAATCCACTACTCTAACCCTGGCTAAGCCTTCCACTGAACCAATACTTGCCGAGACATATTGACTTGCAGGAATTCCCCCCGCTTTAAACAGGCCATGATTATCAATTGAGCCGCTCAGTTCTGTATCAGAAGCGTTATTCTGAGGCTTAATGCTCCACTTGATTTCAGCCTCGCTCAAATCCGCCGGATTACCATTGCTGTCCTGCCCTCTTAATTGAAATGCATGGTCAGTATTTTTATAAATAATAATGTCTTTGTTAACCTTTAGTGCATTAATATCAAACGTTTTGGGCGCATTAGAGCTAAAAAGAATCGTATTACTTATCGGGCGTTCTCTACCATCTGAAGGCTTGTTAATCAATTGCACATCGGTTTCTCCAAATAAGCGGGAATTCATTTGCGTCGAGCCGCCCCCATCCAGGCTAACAGCGGCTACCGCGCCAAGTTCCCGCATCCTCGCTGCCATCCCGGGAAGATCTATACCAAAACTATCCTGGGCTTCCCCACCCCCATCAATAGCCAGAGCAATTACCCTATTATCTGCCGTATAGCCAATAGCAGCCCTTGACTTATCTGCGGCCTTGATGACAGCGGTACCGCCATCCCAATCATTCCTGGCTTTTTCCAGCATTTCTTTTTGTGTTAATGCCTGTCCGTTTTCAATCAGAGGAAGCCATGCAGTGACCGCTTGCTCCAGATCGAGAATATTGCCTTCTTGATCTTTCAAATTAAAGGAAAACCTGATTTTATCTCCTTTTTGCAGATGTTCCTTTACCCAAGTAGCTTTGATTCCATGACTGGCAAGAACCATCCCCTCAGGGGGAATAGCTATGCTTTTTAATCCAGTGGAAGTGTCTCCCACAGAAGCTATTTCAGCTTCATATTCCCTACCCAATTGGATCGAACCATCAGCACAAGCGCTAATGTTTTTTAAAACAGTCAGCGTCCCGTTAACTGCCTGCTCATCCGTAAAGCCCACTATTGGACTGTCAGATAACTGTGGTGTTAGCAAAATCATCCGATTGCTCATTACAGCCGGATTGTTGCGATTAATGGTATCAATCGATATGGTTAAATCAGGATGTGAATTTGCTGAACCGTGTTTTGTCTCATAAGACTTTTCAACCACAAAAAGCCTGGCATCCAAAGACAGGTATTTAATTATTGCCTGGCGATCTTTAGTTATGGCAAAAACCGGAAAGCGGGGCTCTGCCCACACTGTATCAAAGCCCAGCAATATCTTGCCGTCTTTTACCTGAAGCCCCTGGGGACTGCCATAATCCATGGTACCGGCAGATATATTAAACATATCACCATTAATACCGGCCACTACATTTTGCCCTTTGAGCTGTTCGCGGGCTATTTGGCCGGATAAGGTTTCCAGCTTTAATACTTTATCCTGTGCTTTGCCCGAAATAATGTTTACCATTGGATCATTCAAGTCTGCGGTGATTATAAACTCATTGTTATTCTTAACTGTGAGTTCCTGATAATCCTTATTTTTGTTTTGCTGAAAAATAATTCCTCTGGCAATCTGCTCATTATAAAGCTTTTCGATAATATGAATTTTTGTTGGCTCTGTTATTTGCTCATTAATTATCGTTGCCTCTGCCACCTGACAATTAATAATCATAGATTGCACAATAAAAATAAATAACAGTAATAATATAGATTTATTTATCCTAGTTCCTGAAGAATACTTTCCCTTCACTTATATCGCCTCCATATATCACTATACGTGAACAAGGATCTTTTACTTGCCCGCAATATGAAATTTATTCAATATAAATTCCAATGCGACATAAAATGCCTGAGTTTTATTTCAGATTTTGCATAATTAGTTTTTCCATATCATTATTTAGTACTCTCATCCCGAGGCAAAGCCGAAGGATCTTAAGCTTCCCCCAAGGGGACTACGTTCGCTTGGCGCACGATTAAGGTGGCTTCGTTAACGCTCAGAGTGACATGTTGGATTTTTTAATTATGCAAAACTCTCAAATATAAAATGAAAGAAATTGTCCTATAATGTCTATTATCTATATAGGAAGAATTATTGAAAGAGGATTTGCTTAGTAAAAAATGGAGGCAGCACATGAGAAAATCACTTTATCTATTATTAATGTTTTTACTATTATTGTCTTGCAGCGCTTGTGAAGTAAATGAAAGCACTGCTGTCGCTGACGATAAGAATACGCTTCCGGTATTTGCTGCAAGTGAAGCACAGGCTTTATCAAGCTCTATTGTCGAAGTAGAACCTGCTTCAGACTCCAGTGATATTATCAAAGTAGAACCTGCTTCAGACTCCAGTGATATTGTCGAAGCAGAGCCTGCTCCGGAAACCATTGAAAAAAAGGAAAATTTATCTGAAGAGTCACGTGACTGGTATTTTTTGCGTAATAAGACACACCAGCTTACTGAGGTTAACAATGAGATTAAGGAAATTTTGGAAGGTAATCAGGCCTTTTATGTTTTACCTAATGAAGAAAAGCGGATATACCTGACCTTTGATGAGGGTTATGAATTAGGCTATACAGGTGAAATTCTGGATACCCTTCGGGACAACAATGTAAAAGCAGCCTTTTTCATAACCGGACATTACATTAAGAGCCAGCCCGAACTGCTAAAGCGCATGCACTCAGAAGGACACCTGATTGCCAATCACACCTGGAATCATCCTGATCTTTCCCAATGCAATTCGGAGGATTTAAAAGAAGAAATTCTCTCTGTGGCTGAGGAATATGAAAAGCTAACCGGTGCTGAAATGGCGCCCTATATAAGACCACCTATGGGTAAATATTCAGAGAAAAGCCTGGATTTAACCAGGCAAGTGGGGTATTCCACTGTATTCTGGAGTATGGCTTTTAAAGATTGGGACCCGGATGATCAACCCGGGGCAGAATACTCCTACCAGCATGTAATAGATAATATTCATCCCGGTGCAGTAATCCTTTTACATGCTGTATCCCAGAGCAATACTGAGGCCCTGGACAGAATAATCAAAACACTGAAAGACGACGGATATGTATTCTCTACTTTTCCGCTGCCCCATAGCCAGGCTACCGTCACGCAAACAAATGCGGTTTGATATAGTTTATCAAACCGCATTTCTACTCATCAATGGTTGCGGGAGCCGGACTTGAACCGACAACCTTCGGGTTATGAGCCCGACGAGCTACCAACTGCTCCATCCCGCGTTGAGCATGTCAATATCCAAAGCATCAGCGTAAAAATTCAATATGAATTTGCCATGCCGTATTAGTCTATAGTTATTCAGAGCTTATGTCAAATATAATTGTAATAACAGAACCTTTATTTGTATTCAATATTGGAGCATTCATGAGCACTTTGAGAAAATTGAATCGCCTTCTTTTGTCCCCGGATAGTTTTTAGATCTTCTCCCAAAATGCAGGCTGCCTTTAACGTTTACCATAGCGTTCTGTGTCCTTGGACACCTTATTATTTTTGACGTTTGTTTTAAATAAACGTGAAAATTTTTGGGGCAGTTCTGTTTCAAAATGCATCAACTCTCCGCTAACAGGATGATAAAAGGCCAAAATATGCGCATGCAGCCCCAGACGACCGATGGGATTTGTTTGCGCGCCATACTTTTTATCTCCTATTATGCTATGTCCAATATCCTGCATATGAACGCGTATCTGATTCTTTCTCCCCGTTTTAAGCCTGATTGCCAGCAGAGAGTATTTGGAACTGAATTGCAGTACCTTGTAATCAGTTACCGCTTCCTGTCCATCTCCCTCAGTGTAACTGCTATACATCAGTCTGGTCCTGGTCTCCTTTAACCATGATTTGATGGTCCCTTCCCGCTGCTTAACCCTTCCCTCAACAACGGCCACATATGCACGGTCTACCACTATATCTTTCCAGGCATCCTGCATAGCATGTTTGGCCTCTTCATTTTTGGCAAACACCATTATCCCCGAAGTATCCCGATCCAGCCGATGAACAATAAATATCCTGTCTTCTGGATTATTATTACGGACATAATCAGTTAACTGATGATAGGCAGTACGCTCCTTTTCTTTGTCTGAAGCCATGGATAATAATCCATAAGGCTTGTCAATAACGATAATTGCAGGATCTTCATAAATTATTTTCAAGCCTTTTTCATGCTCTTTGGCTCTCAGCAGAGACCAGTTAATGACAACTTCCTGCCCCATCTGCAGGGGATGATTATATTGGGTAACCACCTGCTCATCCACCAGAACCTGTCGGTGGGTCAATAATGATTTAATATTATTGCGTCCTTTCTCAGGCATTTTTTCCCTTAAGAAATTCATTAATTCAGCAGCTTCTGTTACCGGCAGTCTGGTCTGCCTGGCCTGCCCTGCCTTATTACCCTTTCTATTCATTAATAATCCTCCCTGCTTTAATCCAAATGAATCGTAAATTCACTGTTGATTTCCCTGCAAAAAGTTATAAATATATTTGATTGAATAATCAGAGGTAAAT
>JAHDSE010000153.1 GCA_018432955.1 Syntrophomonadaceae bacterium | reverse complement strand
TGGTCAGGCAGCCTATCGTGAAGCAGGAATTACCGATCCACGGAAACAGATTAGTATGGCCGAAGTTCATGATTGTTTTACCCCTACGGAATTGATTATTTATGAAGACCTGATGTTTAGTGAACGGGGGCAGGGTTGGAAAGATGCCATGGATGGATTTTTTGACCTGGATGGCGGGCTTCCGGTAAATCCGGACGGAGGCTTGAAATCATTTGGGCATCCCATAGGCGCCAGCGGCATACGGATGCTTTATGAATCCTGGCTGCAGTTCCATGACAAAGCTGGTAAACGGCAGTTGGATAATCCTAAGATAGGTCTGGCCCATAACCTGGGCGGGCAGCCCTATTCATGTGTAGTCGGAGTAGGTATTGTTGGAAGTGAGTTAGGCTAAAGGATGGGTACTCTTGAACAATATCTGGATTATTTATGTCCTTTTGCTGGTCATCGGGTGCAGATTCATATAATTTATTATTGTTCCAATACCAGTGGATGTCAGATTAATGTCGAACCTGCTTTTTATGAATGTCTTCTGAGTAATAACTGTCCGGGTTATAAATTAAAAGATAAAGACTGTTTGCTGTTTCAATTTCCTGAAATACGTTAAGATGTGGGCGGTTAGGCTATAAGTGATTATTTCTTTTAGGGGAGGTGTTTAAATGGAATTTAAAACCATAAGATTGAATTTTGATGAAGGTGTTTGCACTCTGTACTTGAATTGCCCTGAGACTATGAATGCCCTCAGCACTGAGTTAATAACTGAGATGGCTTCAGCTATTGATATGGTAAGCGCAAATAAGGAAGTGCGGGTATTAGTTATAACCGGCAGCCATAAGGTTTTTGCTGCCGGGGGGGATATAAAAGCTATGGCTTCCTGCAATCCAGAACAGGCCAGGGCATATATAGAACCTATTCACCAGGTGTTTAACAAAATTGCTGATCTGCCCAAGCCGACTATAGCTGCTATTTCAGGATTCGCCTTTGGTGGAGGAGTAGAGCTAAGTCTTAGCTGTGATTTTCGAATGGCGGCGGAAAATGCTAAATTTGGGTTTCCAGAAATTAACCTGGGTATTTTTCCGGCTGCAGGTGGCAGTCAAAGACTTTCCAGGCTGATAGGCGTTGGCAGGACCAAAAGATTAATGTTTACCGGGGAAACTATAGATGCAGCAGCGGCTTTGTCTTTGGGATTGGTAGATCAGGTGGTGCCTACCGGGCAGCTTGAGAACGTGGTGAAGCAATTCGCCGGAGAACTGAGCAAAAAACCCCCACTGGCTTTGATGAAACTTAAAGAGTCTATTCAGCAGGGGATAAACACCGATATTAGTACTGCTCTTATTATGGAGATGGATAAATGCTGTAATCTTTTTGCCAGTCTGGATCAAAAAGAAGGTATGAATGCCTTTATTGAACGCCGAGCGGCAGTTTTCAAAGGGGAATAATAAGAACACCACGATAGTCTATGGGGACTGGATACCCCTTAAGATATCTTTAGATCCATAAAAATAAGCTATTATCACTCCGCAGGACTTCAAGAACAGATGTGATCTTGAAGTCCTGCTTTTCGGGTTAAGCAGCCCTGGTTTTAATGACGAAGCTATGAGCAAAGATGAGTAAATAAAAAGAGACTCTTAATAGGAGTCATTAAATGCAAGCATCGGTATTAATATTCAGTATGTTATAATAATTGATAATTAATTACCATGGGGAAAGGAGCTTTCTTATGCAAAGATTTCCTGCACTTTTTACTCCGGGATTTATCGGAGGGCTTTTCCTTAAAAATCGTATTGTCATGTCACCTATGTTTGTAGGTTATGCTCATCCAGACGGACAAGTAAGCTCTGAACTGTTAGCCCACTATGAAGCAAGGGCCCGGGGAGGCGTTGGCCTCATAATCGTGGAAGCTGCTTGTGTTGACGTACCGGTTGCCAGGGATTCTTTCAGACAAATAAATATAGATAATCCGCGTTATGTTGCGGGATTGGAACGCCTGGCCCGAGGGATAAAGGCTTATGGCAGCAGGGCTTTTATTCAACTTCTTCATACCGGCAGGCAGGCCAGTTCTTTAATTACCGGTCATCAACCGGTTGCGCCCTCTCCTATTGCCTGTTCATCCACAAAAGAGATTCCTCGTGAATTAACCCTTCAAGAGATTGGAGATATTGAAGAAAAATTTTTAAATTCAGCCAGGTATGCCAATATGGCTGGATTTGATGGGGTAGAGCTCCATGCTGCCCATGGTTATTTGTTAAACCAGTTTTTATCTTCGCATACTAACCGAAGAATGGATGAATATGGAGGCAGTCTGGAAAATCGCATGAGACTGCTTTTGAACATTGTTCAAAAAATTAAAAATGCTTTGCCAGGGCTTGCCTTATCAGTTCGGCTCAATTTAGATGATTTTGTTCCTGGAGGTCTGGAGTTGCAGGAGAGTATTGAGGTTGCCAGGCATCTCGAGAATTCAGGGGTAGACGTGATCAACTGTTCTACTGGAACTTATGAATCAGGCTTGATGAGTGTTGAACCAGCATCTTTTAAAGAGGGATGGAGAGTATATCTTGCAGAAGAACTGAAGAAAGCTGTAAAAATCCCGGTGATAACAGGTGGAATGATAAGTGATCCCGCCTTTGCCAATCAGGTAATAGAGGAAGGCAAGGGGGATTATGTTTTCTTTGGCAGAACTCTCCTTGCGGATAGTGAATGGGCCAATAAAGTTCGGGAAGGAAGCCTGGAGGATATCAGGCCCTGTATCAGATGCAATAACTGTATTGAACATGTTTTCAAAGGACTAATGGTTGACTGTACGGTCAATCCCGGGACGGGAAGGGAAGGTTCCCTGAACCACTTTAGAAAAAAAGCCGGCAAAAAAACAAGAGCTGTTGTGGTAGGGAGTGGACCAGCAGGGATGCAGGCTGCGCTTGCTCTGGAATGTCAGGGACTGAGTGTCAGTCTTTACGAAAAAGACGAAAAGCTTGGTGGTTTGCTGAATCTGGCTTGCATTCCGCCACATAAAGAAAAAGTAGCTCAATTACGCGATTATTTGATAGGACAATTGCGAAAGAGTAAGGTGGAAATAAATACCGGACATACATATGAAATAAGCGACTTAAAAGAAAATCGTCCTGATTATCTTATTATAGCTACTGGGAGCAATCCATCCACGGTAGAGATAAGTGGTTCCAAGCAAGAGAATTGTCTGAGTATAAAGGATGTTCTGGAAAAAAAGATAGTAGCTGTAAATAAAGAAATAGTAATTGTGGGCGGAGGTATTAATGCTTGTGAGGTAGCAGATTTTTGTCTGGAAGGAAATAACAATATTTGCATTATCGAAGAAAAGAATATTCTGGCTATTGGTATGGAAAAGAAGAACCGAAGAGATTTACTCAATCGCTTACAAAAAGGGAAGGTTCAAATCAAGACTTCCAGCAGGGTGGAAAGAATAGAAAAAAACGAAGTAATTATATCGGGCAAGAGGGGAAATATCGAAAGCCTGACAGCAGAGTTAATTATTATGGCAACAGGTTTTACTCCCAGTAATCAATTGTTTTATGAGGCACAAAACCTGCATAGCAATGTTTTTTTAATCGGTGATGCTTTTGAGATTAAGGGGTTTAAAAATGCCATATTACAGGGAGAAATGCTGGCACGCTCGATAAATAACAGCTAAGGAGACCTTTAAAGGGGGCAAACATTATGAAAAAATATTCTGCTTTGTTTTCACCTGCTTACATAGGAAAATTATTAATTAAAAATCGTATTGTAATGGCTCCCATGCTCAGTGGCTATGCCATGGCAGACGGCGAAGTCAGTGAACAGCTGATTGATTATTATGAAGCAAGGGCACGTGGGGGTGTTGGCCTGATAATAGTTGAGGCTGCCTGTGTTGACAGCCCCACAGGGCGCGAGACCTTTCGACAGTTAAATATTAATAATCCCCGTTTTATTGCAGGATTGGAAGGCCTGGCCCAACAAATAAAAGCTTATGGCAGCCGGGTTTTTATTCAATTATTCCATGCCGGCAGACAAACCTCCAGTTCTTTCACCGGTGTACAGCCGGTGGCCCCATCTCCTCTGGCTTGTCCAATGATAAAGGAAATTCCCCGTGAATTGAGCATCACAGAGATAAAGGAAATAGAAAAAAGCTTTATTAATGCAGCAGGCTATGCTTTTATGGCCGGTTTTGATGGGGTAGAGTTACATGCTGCTCATGGTTATCTGATAAATCAATTTTTATCCTCTCATAGTAATGCCCGAAAAGATGAATACGGTGGGACTTTAGAAAATAGAATGCGATTTTTAATGGAGATAGTTGAGAAAATAAAGGAATCCTTTCCGGGATTATTGCTTTCGGTTCGTTTGAATATTGATGATTTTGTACCCGGAGGCCTGGATTTGCAGGAGAGCATAGAAATATCCAGGAAGCTTGAACAGGCAGGTGTAGACGCCATTGACTGTTCTTCAGGAACTTATGAATCAGGATTGAAGAGTATTGAACCATCTTCATACAAGGAAGGGTGGAGAGTATACCTTGCAGCAGAGGTGAAAAAGGAGCTGAACATCCCCGTAATAGGTGGAGGAATGTTAAGCAACCCGGCATTTTGCAATCAGCTCGTGAAAAGTAAACAAACTGATTTCGTTTTTCTGGGAAGGACTTTTATTGCTGATGGTGAATGGGCCAACAAGGTAAGGGAAGAACGCCTGGAGGATATTCGGCCCTGTATCAGATGCAATAACTGTATAGATAATAATTTTAAAGGTTTGATGCTGGACTGTACAGTGAATCCTGGAACCGGTAGAGAAAAGGGTTTTTCTTATTATGCAAAAAATTTATCTGATTCCATAAGTGCCGTGGTGGTTGGTAGCGGACCTGCAGGTATGCAGGCAGCACTTTCGCTCAGAGAAAGGGGAGCAGCGGTTACCCTTTATGAAAAAGATGAAAAAATGGGGGGCTTGATGAACCTGGCTTCCATTCCCCCTTATAAATATAGGATAGCTCTTTTGCGTGATTATTTGATAGGCCAAATCAAGAAAAGCGGAGTGGATGTATTATTAAACCATCCTTTTGATCTGGAAGAATTGCAGGGAAAAAATCCTGATTACTTGATTTTAGCATGTGGCTCACAGGCTGTGGTGCCCCAAATCCCTGGTTCAGACATGGATTTCTGCCTGGGATTAAGAGATGTTCTGGAGAGAAGGGTAGAAATATACAATAAAGATGTGCTCATAGCAGGTGGCGGCAGCAATGGCTGTGAGGTGGCTGATTTCCTGCTTCAGGGTGGTAATCGCCTTGCTGTTGTAGAACAGGGCGATATTCTTGCTATGGGGATGGAAAAGAAAAATCGCCGCGATTTGCTGAACAGGCTGGAAAAGGGGCAGGTAAGAAAAATGATCAGGAGTCAGGTGATAGAAATAACGGCGGGACAGGTATTAATAGCTGATAAGCAGGGCGGCTGGGAGATTATACCTGCTGACTATCTAGTCTGGGCTGCAGGTTTCCGTCCAGATAATGATTTATATTTCAGGGCTCAGAAAGTACATAATAATGTATTTGTTATTGGTGATGCCTTCCAGGTAAGCGGGTTCAAGGACGCAATTCTGCAGGGCCAGATGATTGCTGATATGATAAAAGCTGATTTATAAAAGGTCTTGCAATGTTCTGAAAAAATCGTGGAGTGTAGAGTG
>JAHDSE010000101.1 GCA_018432955.1 Syntrophomonadaceae bacterium | reverse complement strand
TATCATATGCTCCCGGGAATACCTCTTCTTTTTTGATGGCATTAAAATGCCTGCCTTACTATAATTGTTTATCATAGTCTTGGTCAGTATTTTGTCTTTCTTATCCCTTTTCAGGCTGCCGAGTTTATTGTCCATAAAGGTAGTCACCTGATCCATATACAGGTCAATCTCAGGAATATCCTGTACTTGAATCTCTTGCACTGTTGATATTTCTTTTAATAATTCCCGCAGGGTATCCTTGCCAAACATTGGAGACCTCCTCTAGGATTTTTCTCAGAAATTTGTTATTTCTGATTTAACAGCATATTTTTCCTTGAATTGTAACACAATATATTGTAACATAACTAATATCAATAAGTAGTTTTTATTACTACATCACATTGTACGGGGGTGCAATATGCAGGAAAATGATTATCAGCAGGAAACTTCAGGGGATAATAAGAGTTTATTTAAGCAATGCTTATCCTTCCTCAAACCACGGGAACCAGTAAACGGCTTCAGTCATCTGCTGGGAGTATTCCTTTCCATATGGGGATTATACCTGCTCTCAAAAAATGCACCAGACACTGCAAGTACGTCTCATCTTGCCTCTCTATACATTTTTGGAGTCAGTCTGATTCTTTTATATTCTGCCAGCTCCCTTTATCATCTGCTGAATATTTCCGAAAAAGGCATACAGCTTTTACGCCGTATCGACCATATGATGATATACATTCTAATTGCCGGCACTTATACTCCAGTCTGTATGATTGTTCTGGAAGGATTGTGGAGATGGGGATTATTACTGGCGATCTGGATTCTGGCCTTTGTGGGAATAATCCTGAAAATCTTCTGGTTCAATTCCCCGCGCTGGCTTTCAACCCTCTTTTACACTCTTATGGGATGGCTGGTTATAATTGCTATTTTACCAATATCGCATAATATAGCTAAGGCCGGTACAGTTTTCCTGGTGCTGGGTGGGTTATTATATACCCTGGGTGCTCTTATATATGCTACTAAATGGCCGCAAATCTCTTCAAGGCTTTTTGGCTTTCACGAAATTTTTCACCTTTTTGTCCTGGGGGGCAGCTTTTGCCACTACTGGCTGGTATTCCGATATCTTATCCTCGTATAATTAGAAATACTTTCCTTGCTTCATCTTTGACAGGGACTGCGCATTTAATTAACCACGGGTTCGCTTCGCTCACACACGGATAAACACGGATTTTTTATTTTGATTTTTTTGTTTTATTGGATTTTACAATTTGAACTGATGGTTAAAAAGGTACTTTCTTTCTAAGCTTTTTTGAACAAGGTACTTTGTCCATAGTGGGGATATTTGTGGGATTAAGCTTAGCACAGGGGGATAAAGGCGACAGATACTGTGACTGCATATATGGGATATCAAAATTTTATAGGTTAATAACATAATCGCCTTTACAGTCGGTAAGACCGGACCCAAGCGGGCTTAAGCACACGAAGCTCCCCACTATGGTAACGAACTATTGTTAAACAGTTCAGATAGTTAAAAAAATCAGCGTTTATCATATAAATCTGCGATAATCTGCGTCTATTACACTACGTCGCATTATCTGTCTTATCTTCATCGTATTGCAATATTAAGAAAATAGTATATCATCTATATTGTCCAGCAATTCCTTGATTTCGTCCGGGGAGCGTTCAGCCATATGGGCTATTCTGAAGGTCTTGTCCTTTAGCTTGCCATAGCCATTCGAAATCTGGAAGCCCCTGTTTCCCAGTTCTTTGTTGAGAGCAGCCACATCAATTCCCCTGTTATTGCTGATACAGGTCAGCGTATTGGACAAATGTTTTTCATCAGCAAAAAGCTCGAACTTCTCTCTTGCCCATTCCCTGACAAGCTCAGCCATATCCAAATGTCTGGTAAATCTTCCCTCCAAACCTTCACTCAATATCCTGTCCAACTGATAATCCATGGCAAACATATGTGACAGGGAAGGAGTCGAAGGATACTGGTAATCTTTTTTCTGAATATAGTCATAGATAGCCAGGAGATCCAGATAATATCCCCTGTGCGGAACGTTTTTGGCTCTTTCAATAGCCTTCCGGGAAAAAGAACATACAGACATTCCCGGGGGCAGTCCCAGGGCCTTCTGAGTTGATGTTATGCAAATATCCACACCCAGTTTATCCACTTCTATTTTTGTTCCTCCCATTGAACTAACTGCATCCAGACAGTAAACGATGTCCGGGTATTTTCCTGCCACTTCGGCAATCTCGATTACCGGGTTCATTACTCCTGTTGAAGTTTCATTATGAGTAATGGTAAAAAGATCATATTTCCCAGTAGCGAGAACTTCATCAATTAATGTGGCAGAAACAGCCTTACCCCAATCCACCTCGAACAAATCCGCCGGGACACGGTTATTCTCAGCCATTTCAAACCATCTTTTTCCAAAAGCCCCTACTGAAAAAACAGCCGCTCTTTAGCGTACAGGATCGTATGGCGCCTTCCATAAGACCACTGCCCGAACTGGTGGAAAGCAGTATTTCTTCTCG
>JAHDSE010000137.1 GCA_018432955.1 Syntrophomonadaceae bacterium | reverse complement strand
TTGCCTCAGGATGACAGTACTAAAATACCTGTCTAATGATGTAAAAAATCAATTATGCAAATCCTCAAACATACTATTCTGAGTATTATAAAAATCAATCATGTTCCCTGGCTGAATAAGCCGGAATAAATAAAATAAGCACCCAGGCCCAGCAGAAAAATGCCGCAGAACAAAAAGACCGCATCATACAAACGCTGATTAAGAAACCTCCGCCCGCCGGCTACCGCAGCAGCAATCAGGGAAAACCAGGACAGATCGGCCAAAATATGCCCGCTGTAGAAAGAAGCCAGTCCTGCTATCCCACTCTGCATTGAAAGGCTGATATAAGTAAACCCTACCGTAATCCACCAGATTGTCCAGTATGGGTTAGCCAAACTCAGCAATATACCAGTAATTACTGGGTGAAAACGTCCTTTCTGGCCCTGCATCTTATCAAGCTCATCTATAAACAATTCTCCCTTTTTATACTCTTTCAGCATAGTAAAGCCCAAATAAATTAAAAAGCTTCCGCCCAGCAAACTTACTACACCAGTAAAAGCAGCTTCATTAAAGTACCTGGCAAGACCAGCTGCCAGAGCCAGCACAAGTATAAACTCCAGGATAGCATGTCCCAGAACTATCGCAGGCCCGGCCCAAAAACCCCGTCGAGCAGTTTCAGTAATTGTAGCCGTCAACAGAGGCCCTGGCACCATTGCCCCCGACAGAGCTACAAGAAAAGATGTTGCAAACAAAGATGTTGTTTCCATTTACATAATCACCGCTTTATAATTTATCTCCTGCTCTAGCTGAAAAGCCTTTGCCCTTTAATAATTTGGCTAAACGCTTATTGGCTTTTGGCAGCAGAACTATTATCAAGTCTATGCGAGTCTGTAATTTTTCTCAAGTATTTCAAAAAAATATGCCCCCATAAAATAGCAGACGGCTAATACCGTCTGCTCACCTCATTCATTAGCTTTGCATTAAAATACAGCGGATTTCAAGAATCTATCTTCACTTATTCCAGCTCATTCAAAGCCTTTTCCACTTTTGCTGCCACATCCTCTGGAACCCAGCTTTGCCATACATCAGGATATCCTTTTAAAAAGTATATAGCTGCCGCTTCACTGGCTTCCATTTTTCCTTCATAATCCATCATATAGGTTAGAATATCACTATTATGTTCCAGTGTGGTCTCATAATTCTCCAGGAAATCTACGAGTTCTGGTGCAAGTGTTTCCAGTTCACTGTTAACCGCAATGAGTATGGTTGACTCTGGAAAAGCACAAGCCAGGGCATCCTCATCCTCCCATTTGCTTTTGTCGAAGGCCGGTTCTTGCAGGCGGGTCATATTAAGATTGCTTATTGCCCAGCTTGGTTCCCGGCAATAGCCCAGCCAGGGTTCTCCTTTTTGATAAGCACTGAATAAATGCTCCTCAGCTGCCTTTCCCGTAGCGGCAAAAATATTGAAGTATTTATCCAGCCCGTAATTTTTTATTTTAACTTCGTTAATTTTAGAAACTGCCCAGCCGGTTGTACTATTGTAGAAACGTCCTTTTGCCGGCACTTCAGGGTCTTGGAATAGTTCCCAGTGTAGCGGTAAATCAGTAACTGACAGTAAATCAGGCGCTACTGCTTCAATACCGCGTTCCACATCGCCCTTAATTATGTATGTCGGTACATACCACCCCTGTATCGCGGCACTATAATTGGCTCCCAATTCCTTTACGTTTCCATCATCAAGCATTTTAGTCCAGGTTGCACCATAATTATCCGCCCATACCTCCATAAAAATATCAATATCCCCCTTGGCCAGACCTTGCAGAAGAGTAAATGATACTCCAGACTGATATAATGGTTTGGGATAATCATAACCATGTTCAATTATGAAAGCTGCGATACAATTATGTACCTTTATACTGTCCCAGCCCAGATCCCCTAAAACCACCTGCGGCTTTCCCTCTGCGAGAGGTACCCCTCCCTTTTTATTATGTATATCATTACTGGCTTTATTACATCCTGGCAGACAGTATATTAGCAGCAGCAAAACCAACAGTGCAACAACTTTGTTCGAAAAACACCGATAAGATTTCTTCCTGGTCAGCACAAAATTCCTCCTCGCTCAGCGGGCAAAACGCTACGGTAGTATTAAGTAAACGCCAATATCTCATTTTAATAATAGCCAGACCTTTACCAGAGGTCAAGGGATGATAGGAAGAGAAGACAGGGGAGGGAGAAAAGAACAAACATCAGACTTGCTGCTTCCAAAAATTCTAAAACAACTGGCAGGGATAAGCAAAGTTCTAATAGAATTAAGTTGTATGGCTAAAAAACAATCTCTTTTTTGAAGACCTGGTATCATTGGACAGGTATTAAGTTTTTAAAAATATGCAAAGTTTTCATTAATAAATATCAAACAACTATTCTTCAAAAATTCAGAAAAATATCTGTCCTCTCTCTCCATAGATGCTTTTATAAGATAGGAGTGATTTGTTTTGGGAAAGCGGCCCAGCAAAACCGACTACTATTTGAACATTGCTCTTGATGTTGCCTCCCGTGGGACCTGTTTGCGAAGGAATTATGGTGCAGTAATTGTAAAAGACGATGCTATTGTCTCCACAGGCTATACGGGAGCTCCCAGGGGACTGCCCAATTGTTGTGATTTAGGGGTTTGTGAAAGAGACAAACTCGGGGTTCCCAGTGGAGAAAGATATGAACTCTGCAGAAGTGTCCATGCAGAGATGAACGCCATAATCAATGCCGGAAGGCCTAAAACCCTGGGAGCAACTTTATACTTAAGCGGATATGATGTAAAAACCGGAAAATTAATCGATGCCGAACCCTGCTTTTTATGCCGCCGTATCATTTTAAATGCTGGAATATATAAGGTAATTTGCCGTAAAGCAGATGGCAGCTCACAGGCAATAATACCTGAAGGGCATCCTCTTTATGCTCAGTAAGCCTAAGGGCGACAGGGGTGGGACAGGGGGACGGTCCTTTTGTCACCCTGTCCCACCCCTGTCATTTTTACCATTCGATAGATAACTGTCCGTCTTTTTCTCCCACACGAATGGTAGTCCCATCCATGACCTGTCCACTTATCATCGACCTGCCTACCAGGGTTTCCAGGTTCCTTTGCAGGAAACGCTTAAGAGGGCGGGCGCCATAGACCGGGTCATACCCCTGGGAAGCAATGAATCTGCGTGCGGCTTCATCCAATTCCAGATTGATATGCCGATCCTGTAAACGATTTCTTAAGTCATCCACCAGAAGTTCAACGATACGTTCTATTTCTGCCAAAGCCAGAGGTTTGAATAAAACCGTTTCATCAACCCGGTTGAGAAATTCGGGTCGAAAATGTATTCGCAGTTCATTCATTACCATTTTTCGTGCTTCCTCACTG
>JAHDSE010000073.1 GCA_018432955.1 Syntrophomonadaceae bacterium | reverse complement strand
TGCACCTGTGACAGTCTTCTCCCTGTTATCAATAGCTCTGTTAAACTTGTAGTCCTTATGAGATGCCGGGCAGATCCCCTGTTTCTGCTCATAAAGCATCGTATGGATCTCTTCAAGGATCTGGTGACTTTCGATTTCTACCCTTTTGATGTCCTTATTGATCTCCTGCTCCTCATTTGTCAGGAAATAGTACTTGTCTTCGGACTTGTTTATCAGGTTCTGGTCTTCGAGTTTTCGCAGGGATTCAACGATTTTTTCTTTTAGTTTGAGCTTATTTTCATCAACTGAGGAAATGGAGAGCACTATCAGGTTGTCAAGGTTAGGCTCAATTTCCGGAATACTCCTGATCATAAACAGGATTTCCAGAAGTTCACAGTCTTTGTCGTTAAGAAAATCATTTTTCCGAGCATGGGAGATTGTTCTCGCGATAATCGGGTCAAGGAAGCCTTCAATAGTCTCATAGAAGGCATGGAAAGGAATCAGCATCCCTACATTATTCTCGCAATAGTTCTCAGTCGACTCCTTAAAAGCGCTGAGCATCGACCTTTCCCCTTTTGCCAGGTGTTTGCCCGTAAACCCGGTTTCTCTGATCCTGTCAAAGACCTTCTGCACAAGGTTGAACTGGTAGGGGACAAAAGGATATACGTTTACAAAGTCATCTTCGTTTTTGTAGACTTTAATTTCAGCCCGGTTTGAAAAAGCAAGCAGATTTCTGAGTATTGTCTGCTTTTCAGCATAGTAAGAAGCCAGAACGTCCCTGTATTCCTCTTTCTTATGCAGAATCCTTTTCTTGATAACCTCGTCCACATTAGCGCTGGTAAGTCCCAGTCTGGTGTTAAAACGTCCCTGAATCTTGGAAAAGTCGTAACTTTTCACGTGTTCCTTTGTAACAGTATCAATATCAGCCTGTGAAGTGACTGCAACCCAGGCTTTTCCCCTTAGTTTAGTCCCAAGTTCTTCCACAATGGTCTGGAGGTTGAGCATCAGCTCGCTGTTTTCTCCTATATACTGCCCCACTTCGTCCACCAGGAAAAT
>JAHDSE010000018.1 GCA_018432955.1 Syntrophomonadaceae bacterium | reverse complement strand
TATAATTTTTGACGTTCACCAAACTAAAAATATTAAAAAGAATCTGTGTTAATCTGCGTCCGCAGGATCTGTGTGCGAGCGTAGCGAGCCCGTGTCAAAAATTCCCCTTAGTGCGCATTATCTGTCTACTGTGACGTATTGAAATATATTGGAAAGGGGTAGGAAGAAAATGCAGAGAGAGGAAGCCCTGAACTTATTACAGGAACATTTGAAAACAGACAACCTGCTTAAACATTCCCTGGCGGTTGAAGCTATTATGCGGGGTGTGGCTCAGAGATTGGGGGAAGATGAAGAAAAATTTGGCCTGGCAGGACTTTTGCATGATATTGACTATGATATTACCGCAGACAGGCCTGAGGAGCATTCTCTTCTGGGAGCTGAGATACTGGAGAATAACGGGCTGGCAGACGATATTATATATGCAGTAAAAGTGCATAATGAAATGCATGGTCTCGAAAGGAAAACGGTCATGGACCGTGCCCTGTATGCGGCCGACCCGCTCAGTGGCTTCATTACCGCTGCGGCCCTTGTCAGGCCGGATAAAAAGCTGGCAGAAGTTAAGCTAAAATCACTAAAAAAACGATTTAAAGAAAAGGCTTTTGCCAGGGGAGCCAGTCGGGAGCAGATGGCTACTTGCTCAGAACTGGGATTGGAACTGGATGAATTTCTGTCTCTGGCCATGGAGAGTATGAAAAAAATTGCTCCTGAACTCGGTTTATAACAGAAAATCAGGTTTTGCAGTTAGTTATCACAGAACAGTGGGAATACTAAAAAGAAAAAGGGCTTTAATTAAGCTCTTCAGGAGGAACTATGCTTAATAGAGAAAACTTGCTTGCCTTTATGCAGGAGGAAAGCTACAAGCCGTTGAGCTATAAAGAACTTATGAATGTATTTGCTGTCAGGGATAGCGAAGATGAACTGAAATTCAGCAAAATACTCGGACGCCTGGAAAAAGACGGGGAAATAATTAAAACCCGCAAAAATAAGTATGGCCTGCCGGAACGTATGAATCTGTTCAGAGGTATCATACATCTTAACCAGAGGGGGTATGGAATCCTGAAGCCGGATGAACCGGGACTGCCCGAGATCTTTGTATATGGTAAAAAATTAAATGGTGCCATGCATGATGATCGGGTGATGGTAAGAATTCAGGAAAAAGGCAATGACGGGCTCCGGCCTGAGGGTACGGTTATTCGCATATTAAACCGGGCCAACAAAGAACTGGTAGGGACTTTTAAACAGGGAAAACATCTCCTGCAGGTTATTCCTGATGATTCCAGGCAAATTTATCCTGTATATGTTAAGAGAAGCCGGAAGTATAAAGTTAAAAGCGGAGATAAAGTCGTAGTAAAAATCACCTCCTGGCCTGAAAAAGATAGAGCGCCAGAAGGAAAAATAATGGAAATTCTGGGCAAGAAAGGTTCCCCTGGTCTCGATCTCAAGGTAATAGTAAAAAAGCATGGCTTAAAGACTGTATTTGGGGAAGCGGTTGTCGAAGAGGCCAGGGCTGTAGCCCGGCCGCTTAGCGAGGAAGAACTATCACAACGCCGTGATTTGAGGAATCTGCGTATGGTAACCATTGATGGTGAGGACGCCAAGGACCTGGATGATGCGGTATCCATAAGCAAAAAGGGCTCCATCTACCAGCTTGGTGTACACATCGCGGATGTTTCCCATTATGTAGCTGAAGACAGCAAACTGGACAAAGAAGCCTTTGAAAGAGGAACCAGCGTTTATCTTATTGATAAAGTCTTACCCATGTTACCTGTTGAACTTTCGAATGACATATGCAGCCTGAATCCTAATGCAGACCGCCTGACGATCAGCTGTATTATGGACATTGATGAAAACGGCAATCTAATTGATTATGAAATCTGTAAATCTGTTATCAATATAAATGAAAGAATGACTTATACAAATGTTAATGCCATACTGGCCGGTGATAATCCTGATCTGGAAAAAAGATACCAGGAACTGAGGGACGATTTTTTTCTCATGAAAGAACTGGCCGATATTCTCAGGAAAGGCAGAGAAAAACGTGGCTCACTGGACTTTGATTTTCCTGAGTCAAAAGTTATTGTGGACGAAAACAGTTTCCCGATTGAAGTAAAGAAATTGGAACGTGGTGACAGTGAAAAAATCATTGAAGATTTTATGATACAGGCCAATGAAGTAGTAGCAGAACATATGTACAAAAAGCAACTGCCAGCCCTTTACCGGGTTCACCAAAAACCCGAAGGAGAATCCCTGGACAGACTGAATCAGATCCTGGCGGTTTTCGGACATAAAATAAGCGAGAAAAAGCTCTCCCCGGGAATATTTCAGAAAATCTTGCGGGATATTAAGGGCAAACCGGAGGAACAGATGATATCCATGCTTATGCTGCGTTCCATGAAACATGCCGAGTATCTTCCGGAAGCCCTGGGGCATTTTGGCCTGGCATCCGAATATTATTGCCACTTTACCAGCCCTATCAGAAGATATCCTGATCTCTTGATCCATAGGGTATTGACAGCTTTTCTGGAAAAAAGGATGAGAGGCAAAAAACGCCAGAGCATGGAAAAAAAGATGCCGCTTTATGGACAGCAATCCACACTGCAGGAAATGAAAGCGGAAGAAGCCGAACGGGAACTGCTGGATATCAAAAAGGCCCAGTATATGGAACAGTTTCTTGGAGAGGAATTTAACGGATCAATTTCCTCGGTCCAGTCTTTTGGCTTTTTTGTTGAACTGGGTAATACAGTGGAAGGCCTGGTGCATATATCCACTATTGCTGATGATTATTATGAATTCAATGACCGGAATTATACACTGGTGGGGAATCATACCGGGAGAAAATTTTCCATCGGGGATGAGGTAAGAATACAGCTGGTGAAAGTAAATGTCGAAGAGGCTAAAATAGATTTTGAACTCATTGACTGAAGCCCATATCAAGGAGCTGTCCTTGACTGAATAGCAGCTCTAAGGTATAATAAAGCCGTAAACAATGAACAAAAGCCCTGGCCTTAGAAGCAGAAATTTTCGAGGCGAGGGTTTGTTTTTCGAGGTGGAATATGGGTAAAAAAACGGGGATCAAGCCGGTGGTGGATAACCGCCGGGCCAGGCATAACTATCACATTAAAGAAAGCTATGAAGCCGGCCTGGTACTGGTGGGTACCGAGGTGAAATCACTGCGCATGGGTAAAGGCAATCTGCAGGATGCCTATGCTGTTGTCAAGGGCGGAGAAGTCTGGGTTAACAATTTTCATATAAGTCCTTATGAAAAAGGCAACCAGTTTAACCACGAACCCTTAAGACCCAAAAAACTTCTATTAAACCGCCGGGAAATAAACCGCCTGAC
>JAHDSE010000116.1 GCA_018432955.1 Syntrophomonadaceae bacterium | reverse complement strand
CGGGTGAAATTTAAAAATCCCCGGCGTGGAGAGAAAAAGAAAATGCTGGATATGGTGCTGGAAAATACCTTGCTTTTATGGGAGGAAAAGAACAAGAAGAATCTCAAGGATACTGAAACATTGATACATTTGAGCAAGGTTTTGGATCTACAGGTTATTCCCGAACGAATAGAATGTTATGATATTTCACACCTGGCCGGGGAAGAAGTCGTGGCCTCCATGGTGGTTTTCAGCTCCGGGCAAGCCGATAAAAAGGCCTACCGCCGTTTCAAAATAATAAATGAGAAAAACGATGATTTTGCCTCTCTGGCGGAAACCCTGGGGCGGCGTTTTGAGGAGGCAGACAGAGGAAATACTGCTTTTTTGCCGGAACCGGACCTGATTATAATTGATGGAGGCCTGGGGCAGGTAAATGCAGTAAAGAAGGAGATGGAGCGCAGGCAGATTGACATTCCGGTATTTGGCCTGGCCAAGAAAAATGAGGAAATATTTGCACCGGGCATCAGCCAGCCTGTACTACTGCCCCGCAGGGATGAAGGACTCAGACTTTTACAGAGGATGAGAGACGAGGCTCATCGCTTTGCCATCGAGTATAATCGGCAGCGCCGGGCGAAAAAGCTCAAGGTATCTGCCCTGGATAATATAGAGGGAATCGGACCCAAACGGAAAAAGGCCCTGCTGGCCCATTTCGGTTCAGTGGCTAAGATAAAGGAGGCTTCTTTGGAAGAGATTGCTTCGGTAGCGGGTATTAATCTACCGGCAGCCAGAAATGTCTATGAGTATTTTCAATCTTCATAGGGATTTAGTGTTTCAGCCATACTTGTGTTGACATAGTAGGAGGTTCTTGTGCTTGGCTTCACGAGTATTGCTGACATAGAGGCGATTAAGTTAAAAGCTTTATATGTACTCACAGTATCTATCGTCTTATATCCCTGCGCGCAAAGCTTGATCCCGCAAATTATCACACTATGGGCAAATTACCTTGTTTTGATAATCTGTTCCTGGCGAGTGCCCGGCGAGACTTATCCATTAAATAGGATGGCAATGGATAATATTAGCGTGATGTGAATTATTGGAGTATTTTCCGGGTAATATATCGAAAAAGCATAAAAACGCTTGGAATAGCCGCTGAAATTTCGTATGATAGACATACAAGAACATCCAATTGAGAGTTTTGCATAATTAAAAAAAATCAACTATCTGGGGGTTAGCGAAGCCATCTTAATCGTGAGCAAAGCGAACACCAGTAGTGCCCGGAGGGTGAATTTTAAGATCCTTCGGCTTTGCCTCAGGATGACAGTACTAAAATACTTGCCTAGAAAAAACTAATTATGCAAAATCTTCAATTGACAAAAATATATTAGAAGGGGGAATTATATGTTACAGGGCTGGTTGCTCAGGTGGTTATTAAATATTCTGGCCATAATATTGACTGCGGTCATTGTTCCGAACTTTGAACTTACTCCTTGGGCTGCTGTTGTAGGTTCAATATTCCTGGGGATCATTAATGCAGTAATACGTCCTCTCTTGATACTGCTGACACTTCCATTGAATATTATGACTCTGGGAATTTTCACCCTGGTAATCAACGGTTTTATGTTGTGGATTACCTCTATTACTATCAGGGGATTCGATATCAATGGTTTTGGATGGGCGATACTCAGTGCTCTTGTTTTGAGTATACTGAGCTTCGTGGTTAGCTTCTTTATTGAGGATAAGGATTTTAAATGGAAATAAGGGAATACTATAGTAATATTGGATAAGCCGGGCATAAGCTCGGCTTTCTGGCATATGTCATTAAGGGGGTCTAAAATGGCTATCAAACTGGTTGCCATAGATTTGGATGATACTCTTCTGGGGGATGATCTGATAATTTCTGAGCATTGCCTGAATACTATTCGTGCCATACAGGAAAAAGGGGTGCTGGTAACACTGGCTACTGGAAGGATGTACAGCTCAGCGCTTCCCTATGCCCGTCAACTTAAGATGGATATTCCAATCATTACCTATCAGGGGGCCCTGGTAAAAAATTCGCTTTCAGGGGAAATTCTTTACTACAAGCCGGTACCAGGGGTTCTGGCTGTAAAAATTATGGAGTATTTCGAAGAAAACAATGTGCATTATCACGCTTATTTTGGTGACCGGCTCTGTATGAAATCCTTGACTGAGGAGGGGAAATGTTATGCCAACCTGGCCGGAATTGAACCGGTTATTATGGAAGATTTGATTTATAAAGCCAAAAGCCAGGAAACCTTTAAAATATTGTCAGTTACTGAAGACTATGGACTTTTGCTGGAAATGGAATTGGAGCTTAAAAGGATGTACGGACGTGAGCTCAATATTACTCGTTCCAAACCGTTTTTCCTGGAAACTATGAACAGCCTGGCCAATAAAGGAGATGCACTGCAGGTAGTAGCCCGGCATTACAATATTGAGCGCAAGGAAGTACTGGCTATTGGAGACAGTTACAATGACCTGCAAATGATTGAATGGGCAGGAATTGGTGTTGCTATGGGAAACGCCCGGGACACAGTAAAGGAAGCAGCGGACTATGTTACATTTTCCAATGAAGAAGAAGGAGTAGCCGAGGCGTTGAGAAAATTCGTTCTGTATTAGAGAGGGCCGCAGAGGAGGCAAATCGATGGCAAAATTAATCGTTGCTGTTGATCTGGGAGCCAGCAAAATTCTTGCGGGTATAGCAAGCGCTGATGGGAGAATAATAAATAGAAAAAAAATATCTACAAACAAAGCAGAGGGTGCTGAGTATATTCTGGATCGGATAGCTCTTTGTATTAAGGAAATAATAAAGGAAAACAGTAGTGCCGGTGATAAGATATCAGGTATCGCAATTGCTACTCCGGGTCCTTTATCTTATAGTGATTCAATAGTATGGGATTCGCCTAATCTGAAATGGGGCAGGGTAGCTGTAAAAGAAGAATTAGAGAAAAGGCTGGGAAAAACTATTATAGTAGATAAGGATACTAATATGGCCGCCCTGGGAGAATATTACTTTGGCCGGTATAGAAAATTCAAACACTTACTTTATGTAACTGTCAGTACAGGCATAGGTGGTGCCGTAATTGTTGACCACGGCCTTTACCGCGGGAAAAATGGGGGAGCAGCTGAGTTCGGACATATGGTGATAGATCCTTCAGGCCCATACTGCAGTTGTGGCCGCAAGGGATGCCTGGAAGCTATGGCTTCGGGAACGGCTTTAGCCAGACAGGCACGGGTTCTTATTGTCCAGGGAAAAGGGCAGGCTATTCTGGATTGTGCTGACGGTGGGGAGATCACTGCCAGGGAAGTGGGAGCTGCTGCCCGCAGTGGGGATTATGAGGCTCAAACATTGATTTTGGATTTAAGGGAAGCTCTGGCCACAGGCCTGGCTAATCTGGTGAATATTTTTGATCCCGAAGTTCTGGTTCTGGGTGGAGGTGTAGCTATGGGTTTGCAGGATTTACTTCTTGAGCCTCTGTTTTCTTCGGTTCGGGAAAAGGTTTTTGCTCTTAACAATAATGGTCTGGAACTCGGCTTAACCAGCCTTGGGGAAGATGTTGGACTCTATGGCTGCATGGCCTCAGTGATGTTTGGAAATTGAATAATAGAGTTACACATTTGGCAGAGAATGCGTACTAAGGGGAATTTTTGACACGGGCTCGCTACGCTCGCACACGGATTTAACAGATTTACACTGATTTTTTTCTTTAATGTTTTTATATTTATGGGATTTCTACAAAGCTGAACTGATGGTCAATAAATTGCTTTTATTTAGATTTTCAGGATAACGGAAGCTATAGCTTCCGTTATCCTGAAAATAAATAAATGGAAGCTGAGTATTTCATTAAACTATTAACTATAATTTTTGACGTCCACCAAACTAAAAATACTAAAAAGAATCTGTG
>JAHDSE010000071.1 GCA_018432955.1 Syntrophomonadaceae bacterium | reverse complement strand
TTTCCCCCAGGGATAAGATCAAAAAAATGCCGGTCACTGCTATCCCGATAAGGAGCAAAAAATATGCCCCCTGGGTGCTGAATTGATATAGCCGGCCGGCATTGCCTATATTAAAGAAAAACAGCGCTACTGCCAGGACCAGCAACAATACTATAAAATTGGGAGCAGTTGAGCCCGGGAAAAAAACAGCCAGATAAACACTGAAGAATAAGAGAAAAACCAGGTTAAGTATGAACAAAAGCTTATAAAATCCATCTTCTTTCATACTTTTGCCCTTTATTTCTTCAGGCATTTGATTCATATCTACGGTTTCGATTTCTTTTCCTGTTTTGCTGGCTATTTCTTCAATCAAGCTATCATCCTCTGGTGTCAGGCCCCAAAATCCTTTATTGCTTTTTATGCATACAAATCCTTCATATGGCTTTGTTGTGTACATCTTGACCGGCCCCAGACCTTTTGCCGAATAAAGCCCTACCATATAACCCGGCCAGCTGGCACCAAGTATGGAAAAGAGGTTGCTTTCACCTTCCACTTTAATAAGCTGATTGATGTCTGTCCATGGGATATGGGCACTTATCAAGCCCCATTTGAGAGCCAATCTGTTTTTCTGCACTAAATAATGCAGATTAAAACTGCCCATAAGAAGAATAATATAAATAAACAAAAAAAGAAAGGCCGGGATATATAACAGCAATTTCAATGCCTTATCCTCTGGCCCCAGTGAAAATCCAATCCCCCAGAAGCTGAAACCAAAAATAAGTATTCCCATTATCAGTCCAACTAAAGCCCCCTGTGATTTTTTGCTCTTATATTTCACTGCTATCCCCCCCTGGAATTAATATTTATAGAAACCTTGCCCACTCTTCTTGCCGAGATAACCTGCACGTATCATAGTCGAGAAAAGAGTGTGTGGTCGATATTTGGGATCTTTAAACTCATCATAAAAAACAAGCGTTGCCGAATAAAGAGTATCCAGACCTATAATATCCGCCAGCTGCAATGGTCCTATGGGCATTCCCGCTCCCAGCCTCATAGCCAGATCAATTTCCTCTATCCCAGCTATACCATCACCATAGGTAAATATTGCTTCATTTAGATAAGGAACCAGAATTCTATTTACAATAAAGCCCGGACTCTCTCTCTCAACCACCACCTCTTTTTTACCCAGTTGCCTGACAAATCCCCTGGCAATCTCAATGGTCTTATCAGCTGTTTCCATGCCTTTAACCAGTTCTACCAGCTTCATGCTGGATACTGGATTAAAAAAATGCATACCCAAAACCTTCTCATGTCTTTTGGTGGAGGCAGCAATTTCTGTAATAGAAAGAGAAGAAGTATTGGATGCTAGAACTGTATAATCAGCACAGATATTATCGAGCTCTGCAAATATCTGCTTTTTAACTGCTATATTTTCGACTACTGCTTCAATCAGCAAATCAACATCCTTAAGCTGGGCAAGATCAGTAGTGCCATTGATGCGGCTCATGATTACATTCTTATCTTCATGCAGTAAACCCTTTGCGCTTTCTTTATCAAGATTTTTTTCAATGGTTTCCAGGCCGCCTTTGACCAAACTCATCTGTAAATCACGTAAAATAACCGAATACCCAGCCTGAGCAGCAGCCTGTGCTATTCCTGCGCCCATAATACCTGCGCCTAAAACGGCTATTTTCTTTAAGTCCAAAACAACCCCCCCTATATCTTTCATATCAATCTTCTCCAAAGCTTATTCCAACACCCCTGGCGGCAGCAAGCAGATCACTGTCCAGCGGCACCTTTCTTATTTCTTTTATAGCTTCCTCTATTGCTACTGTAGTTACCTGAGTTCCCTGAAGACTTACCATACATCCATATTTCCCAGCCATAAAAGCCTCTACAGCAGCGACTCCATAACGGGTGCCCAGAATCCTGTCAAAGGGAACCGGAGACCCCCCTCTTTGTAAATGTCCCAAAATAGTTACTCTAATTTCTATATCAGTTAATCGCTCACCAATATCTTCAGCAACCTTTTGTCCGATTCCTCCCAATCTTATAGGATCATGACTGGTAGGGACAAGGTTTTGTATTACCATTTCACCATCTATAGGTACTGCACCCTCTGCTACTACAATAATACTGAACTTTTTGCCCTGTCGGTAACGCTGGGATATTTTGGCGATAACAGCATCAATACTATACGGTATTTCAGGGATGAGAATTACATCTGCACTACCGGAGATCCCGGCATGGAGAGCTATCCATCCGGCATATCTGCCCATTACTTCCAATATCATCACCCGATGGTGGGATTCAGCTGTTGTGTGTAATCTGTCCAGGGCACCGGATGCAGTATCAACTGCAGTATTGAAACCAAAAGTAACATCGGTAGCTGAAAGATCATTATCAATAGTTTTGGGGACACCAACGATCTTAACCCCTTTTTTATGGAATTGATGAGCAATGTTTAAACTCCCATCACCGCCAATTACTATTAAGCCATCCAGGCCCAAATTTTTTATATTACCTATGGCCCTTTCTGATTCATCAGTCTGCTGTTGACTTCCCTGACTAATCGTCAAAAACGAAAAAGGATTATCTCTATTGCTGGTACCAAGAATAGTTCCCCCGGTATGGCTTATCCCTGATACGCTGCGGAGATCAAGTTGTGTATATTGATTCTCAACCAGGCCTCTAAAGCCGTCGATAAATCCAACTACTTCCAGCCCGAACTCAATTATTGCCGTTTTTGTTACTGCTCGTATTACAGCATTTAAACCAGGACAATCTCCACCGCCAGTCAGTAATCCTATATGATTAATTGGAGCTCTGCTCATGTATCTTCCTCCTTCAAGTAAAATAGATATTCAGCACACGCCGCCATTATTAATCCTGACTGTTTTAGCCTTTAATTCAAGTAATTAAAGGTGGGAGCACAACCCACCTTTAGTGAATCATATTTATTTATTCGCTACTGAGATGTCTATTCCTGTTATATCTAAGGTTTTTCTGCCAGCACCAGGGGCAGGATAAGCTGCTTCCCATTCCTGAGTACTTCCAGCACAATTTTATCGCCAACATGTTTATCTTTTAGTATATCCTGTAATTTTTCGTATGATTCAAGTTTAACTTTGTCCAAACTAATGATAACATCGTAGATTTCAAGTCCGGCTTCTTCAGCAGGTGAGCCTTCCTCTATGCCAACTACTATTATTCCTTCGGGTTTAACTCCGAGGTATTGGGCCCGTTCCTCATTCATTGATTGAAGATATACTCCCATATACGGGCGTATTACTTTTCCTTTTTCAATAAGCTCATCCAAAACATCCCTGGCTGTATTAATGGGTATGGCAAAACCAATACCCTGAGCCTCGGCATTTACCGCCGTATTAATGGCGATTACTTCACCGCTGGTATTCAACAAGGGACCGCCACTATTACCCGGATTAATAGCAGCATCGGTTTGAATCAGGTTTTTGTAGACTCTGTTCTGAATTTGAATAGGCCTGCCTTTGGCACTGATTACCCCGGCAGTAACCGTATGGTCAAGGCCATACGGGTTGCCTATGGCTATAACCCATTCACCGACCCTCAACTGCTCTGAGTCTCCAATTTTCAATGGTTCAAATTTTTCGTCGGTATTGATTTTCAGTACAGCCAGATCCAGTTCATAATCCTGTCCCACCACTTCAGCTTCATACTTTTTTTCCCCGCTGAGGTTTACACTAATCTTGTCCGCATCTTCAATTACGTGTTGATTGGTAAGAATATATCCATTTTCACTGATAATAAATCCAGTACCTATCCCATTTTGTATGTTTTCTTTGGGTCTGGTTATATTATCTCCAAAAAATTCTCTAAAAAAGGGGTCATTGAATAAGTAATCATTTCCATAAGCTTTGCTCACTATACTGGTTTCAATGTTAACAACTGCAGGGCTCACCTTTGCTACAATGTTGGCGATATTTGATGGTCCTACAGAAATCCCAGACTGCAGATTTTCTTCCTTGGCCTGGCTCTTTTCAACCGGCTCTTCCTTTTGTTCTGTTTTATCCTTTTGCAGATCAGCAGCATAATAGTTCTTATAAACCAGAAGACTTCCAGCAAAAACAACTAAAAGGAAAAGAAGAAATATTTTTAGATTTTTTTCCGGTCGACTGTTTTCGTTCATAGCATTATTCCCTCTTTCAGCCAAGATTTCTTACTATTATAGTAAATATTATCATTGTATCAGGACATAATAAAGACTATTTTTTAAGTTTCTACATTTACAGTATTCTTAAAAACCTGCCAGATAACTGCTGTATTGCAAAGGCCTCTTGAAGGAGTTCCTGACAATTTTCATGGAAAAATCGGTTTCGGTAGTTTTTCGCGGTTTTGAGTTAACCTCTATTAACCAGGGATTTCCATATATATCCATCCCAATATCCAGACCCAGTTCCCCATAAGTGCCTGCTTGCTTTTTTTCCAGTGTAGTAGCCACACTATTACACAATTTCCTTATTTCTTCATTTTTTCTCTCGATCAGGCTTCTCTTTTTGTATAAATTACGAAAAACCACCTTACTTCTTTCAACCCTGCCGCCTCTGCTAATATTGGATATGCTGCTTCCCTTTGGGGCAAGCCGGACAAATTTTTTCCCTATCTGCCATTCCCCTCTGGCATTTTTCTGGTAAATAATACGGATATCAAATGATGAACCTTTATAAGTCTGCAGCTTAATTCCCTGTTGAACAATATAAGGCTTATTTTTATGGTATACACGGGTTTTCTTAATAAATTCTTCCACATTGTCAGCCCGGTTTCTAATCCGTCCATTCTTATATACTATATAATGCAATACCCCATTTTCGTCAGACCTTATCTTGATTATTCCATGTCCCAGACTTCCATTGCTTGGTTTAAAAAATAACACCTTATATTTTTGCAGCATTTCTGACATGTTATAGTTGCTGAACTGCCGGGTTTCCGGAAGATAAGGTTCGAGCTCGGAATTAGTCCGCAATATCTCGTGTACCTTCCACTTGTTCAAAAATGAAGGATTAAAATACTTCAGATAT
>JAHDSE010000125.1 GCA_018432955.1 Syntrophomonadaceae bacterium | reverse complement strand
TAGATTTTGCTGTTGCCATTAAATGTGATCTCTCACAAATTAACATTCCCCCGTGGGATTTAAACAGTATCCTGGGAAATCTGATTGAAAATGCAATGGAGGCAGCCATTGAAGATACCCGCCCCCGGGTTGCCATTGAATTCACTTATCAGGACGGTAACTACATTTTATATTTTATTAATAACGGCTCGACTATCCCCAACAAGAATAGAATTTTTGAACCGGGTTTTAGCACTAAACAATCATTAGCCAGGGGTTATGGATTATTCCTGGTTAAGAAACTAATTGACCATTATGGCGGAGATTTGGAACTTAATTGCGAAAGGAATACCTGTTTTATTTTAAAACTGCCGGCAGGAGATATTAGTAAATCAGGACAGGGAGGTGAAAAAAGATGTTTAAACGCTTGCAATATTTTGCACTAATCAATGGTGCTCTCATATTAACTCTTATCGCGAATTCAGGAGTCAATGCCAACAGCATGTGGACCATGTATGAACCGGAAATTCCAAAATGTTTAAAAAAATAAGGAATGATAAAATTCAATGGATGTTTTAGTTCTCGAAGATGATGAATATACCAGGGAATTTATTAAAACATTGTTATATGAGCTTCCTGATGTAGCCAGTGTTAAAGATACTTCCAGCAGTGACGAAGCAATAAGTATGGCTAAACAGCAAAATCCCGATTTGATTATATTAGATATAGAAATTATTAACGATGATTTGAATGGTTTAGATGTAGCTAAAGAAATCTACGGTTTTAATCAGGAAGTATATATGCTATTCCTTACAGCATACTCCCAATATGCAATAAGTTCCTTTGTTGTTCATCCCTATGCTTATATTTTGAAACCTGTTGTGATAAAAGAGTTTCAAGAAATTGTTGGAGAAATCGCTGACAAAATAAATCAAAAGAACATGCAAAACGACCATGCTCTTATAATTAATTCAGGCAATAAAAAAGAATTCATAGACAAAAATGAAATTATCTTTATTGAAGTAAAAAATAAGAAGTGCATTATTCATAGCCGATCAGGGAAATGGTCGCTTAAGCAATCGTTAACTGAATTATCCAGGCAATTAAACGACGATTTTATCAGGGTTCATAGGTCTTATATGGTCAATGTAAAGCAAATTCAAAGCATACGGCCAATATGGGACAGAACATATGAAATTGAATTCCGAAATTATTCTCAGAAAGCTCAAATGAGCAGAAAGCAATACCGTAAATACAAAAAACGTTTTATTTGAACATGTATTACTCCAGATTATTGTTCAAAATCACATCCGGGCTATTGCAGGCTATTGCTGCCTTTTTAAGGCAGCAATAGTCATTCCAGAACTGGATATCAAAAAAATTTTCCCAAATCTTGCACGAATTGCAGCATTTGTCCTGGCAGCTTTAGTATAAATAGTTCTCTTTGTTATATATCTAATCATCTTTAATTAATCACAGATACCCGGGCATAATCCCATGAAACCCCTGATAGGCTAGCAATTGACCTGAAAACCTTGAATTTTGACTTTTTTCCAATCATTCATGCCTGACAGCCCCGTCACCGGGGATATCCAGGGATTTGCTGCCGGCAATTCCCGGCCTGGTCATTTCCCGGGGATTTAGAATTTTCTCCAGGTCTTCAGTACTTAGAAGACCCATTTCTTTAAGTACTTCTTTAACCTCTTTTTCCTCTTCCCTGGCTCTTACATATACTTCCTGGGCCCGATTGTAACCCAGGTAAGGAGTAAGGGCACTCACTATTCCGATACTGCGGGCAAGGATTTGCTCGCAGCGTTTAGCATCAACTTCCATACCACTGATACACAGGTCAATAAATGCCTGCACCCCGTTGTTCATAATTTTCAGAGAATCCAGCAGGTGATGAGCTATAACGGGCAAAAAAGCGTTTAATTCCAGCTGCCCCATGGAGGCAGCCATGGTTATGGCACTGTTTTTTGTATTTCTCCAATATTTTCTATTTTCCTTTAATTTATCAGACCGAAGACGGAATAACCAAAATTGATGTCAGACTTGATAATGAAACAGTTTGGCTTTCATTAAATCAAATGACAGAACTCTTTCAAAGAGATAAATCCGTTATTTTAGGCATATTAAAAATGTAATATAATGAAGGAGAGCTTGACGGGAACTCAACTGTTGCAAATTTTGCAACAGTTCAAGATGAAGGCAGAAGAAAGAT
>JAHDSE010000110.1 GCA_018432955.1 Syntrophomonadaceae bacterium | reverse complement strand
TGGTTCTTTTCGACTACTTGAGTTATAGATTATTACGGCAAAATCTTCATGAGCAGGGGACGCGTCTTGCCTTGCTTTTTCCCGCAGCAATTGTTTTATTTTCTGCTGTTTTTAAATTAAGGAAATTTTCCCTTTTTCTGCAGGCAAGTCAAGAAACTTCCCCATAGTCTGGTACGGCATTGCTTTGCTAAAAAAGGATTCTGTCCATAGTTACTTGTTTCGGAAAATAAGCCGATAACGATTATTTATAGAAAAACAAGTATACCGCGCTTTTTGCCAGGAGGGGGAAACGCCGACGTAACGACCGTTGACGCAGCCACCGAGGAACAACTTGGCGAAGGCGAGCGTGGGAGGGGGGCGAGCACCATGGATGGCGCGAGAGCGATATTGACCATGGAAGGGAATTAGCGCTGTACCCCCGGACACGCGAGACAAGCCTTAGTGTTCCCGATGGCGGAGTCTGGCCTACCGGCGGCTTTTCCCCCTCCTTGCAAAAAGCCCCGCTCGCCTGGTAAAAGAGATGCACTGTTGCGCATTCTCTGGCTTATGTGATTATTTGTTAAGCATTATTTTTATTATATGCAGAATTTTTTTCGTTATTTTCATTGTCATACGGCAGATAAATGAAAGGATCCTGAGTCTCTCCCCATTTAAGTATGGTAAAGTGCAGATGCGGGCCGGTACTCAACCCCGTATTGCCTACCCGTGCGATAGCTTCTCCTTTTTCTACCCTGTCTCCCTCTTTTACCAGCAACTGTGAATTGTGTCCATATTTGCTTTTAAATCCGGAACCATGATCTATTATTATCGTCTTACCATAAACCCTTTCCCACCCTGCAAATTCTACAGTGCCATCACCTGCAGCACAAACCTCGGTCCCTGAACAATTGGCTATATCTATCCCATTGTGAAAACTTTGTCCCCGTCCAAACGGCGAATCCCTCCATCCATAAGGCGAAGAGATTTTTCCTTCTGCCGGCCATTGATTTGGTATACTCCTGAAATACTCCTTCTCATTATTAACTCTGGCCAGGAGTTCATCGAGTTCCTTTTCCTGGATGGCGAGCGAAGTCTTCAGTTCCTGCGCACTATTAAGAATTTTCGTTTCGGGGTTCAGGGTTCGCTTGCCTTCCTCTCCTCCTTTTCCTCCTTCTTCTGTCCCTGGCTTTTCGCTGTTTTCGGAACTGAGTCCCATAAGTTTTTTGATTTCTTCTTGCTTTTCAGCAATATCTTCCTGGGACTTTTCAATATCTTCGATTTCTTCTCCAAGTAATTTTATTGTGTTTTCTTTCTGTCTGTTTTCCTCTTTAATCTTTCCAATATTCTTCATTTCCTCGTGATTATTATAGCAAGTATATACAGCCAGGGCTGATGATAGCCCCAGAACAATCATGAGCACTAATATCGATGCCATGTTTTTTCTTCGTATGCTCCAGTTCCATGCTTTTCTTGTAGTCCCCGGTATTATTATGAATGTCATCCAATCATTTTGTTTCTTTTTCTTTGCTTTCATTTTTCTATTGCCTCTGCTCCTGTAATAGTCTCTTCATTCTTTTTTATTTGTAGTTCTCCATGCTTTGTTTCACGTGAAACATCCAAACAAACCTGCAAACAAAACCCTTCTTTATTATTGTTCAATTCCCAACAGTTCCGAAATCCTTGTCAGATCATCATCATCATAAAAAGAAATCTGTATTTTTCCCCCTTTTCTGTACTCCACTATCTCAGCTCTGCTGCCAAACAAATTCTCCAGTTTTCTCTCAAGCTCTTGAATCTCCAGGCTTTTCTTTCTCTCCGATTGCCCTGCAGCAAATCCTTTTCTTTTAACTCTCTTTTCAGTTTCTCTTACGGATAGCTTTCCTTCAATAATCTCTCGGGCGGCAGCTATTTGCGTGGCCGATTCCCCTAAGGCCAGCAGGCTGCGCGCATGCCCCGCTGTTAATCTTCTGTCCTGTATCATTTCCAGAATTTCAACGGGAAGGTTTAATATCCTTATGGTATTGGCAATATGCGCCCGGCTCTTTCCTATTTTTCTGGCGACCAATTCTTGTGTATAGCCATAGTTATCTATCATATTTTTGTAGGCATGTGCCTCTTCTGCTACCGACAAATCATCTCTTTGTAGATTTTCAATCAATGATATTTCCGCTGCCTGAATGTCATCGATTTCCCTGATAATTACCGGCACCAGATCAAGTCCGGCCAATTTAGCCGCTCGCCATCTCCTTTCTCCGGCAATTATTTCATAATCCCCCCCGCGGGGCCTAACCAGTATTGGCTGAAGAATACCATGTTCCTTAATGGAGTCAGCGAGTTCAGATAAGGATTCCTTGTCAAAAACCCTGCGTGGTTGATCCTCCCCTGCAATAATGGAAGCAATATCGATCTCTGTTACGGGAACCCCTTCATCAAAATTCATCTCTCCTGAGAATAACGCATCCAGGCCCCTACCAAGGCCCCTTTCCTTTGCTCTCACGAGCCAGCACCTCCATCGCCAAATCTTTATAAACCTCTGCGCCCTTGGATCGCGGATCGTATATTATTACGGGTTTTCCGTGGCTGGGGGCTTCACTTAACCTTACATTTCTAGGAATAATGGTTGTATAAACCTCCCTGGGAAAATATCTCTTTACTTCATCCACAACCTGTATGGACAAATTCGTTCGCCCGTCAAACATGGTCAGGATAATGCCCTCTACTTTTAAGAACCGGTTAAACCTTTTTCGAACAAGCAATATAGTATCCATGAGTTGACTTAGCCCTTCCAAAGCATAGTATTCGCATTGCAGCGGAATTAATACTGAGTCAGCCGCAGTAAGTGCATTAAGTGTTAATAAACCCAATGAAGGAGGACAATCCAGTAAAATATAATCATAGATCTCCCAGACCCCCTTGAGTACCTCTTTTAAACACCTTTCCCGGTGATTTTTGGAAGCCAGTTCTATCTCTGCGCCGGCCAATTCAATCGTTGCCGGGATCAAATCCAGTCCTTCAACAGCAGTATTACTTATTACCTGTCTCGTTTCCATTTCCCCAATTAATAAATCATAGATACTATGTTTAATCCTTTTCCTGTTCACTCCCAAGCCGCTTGAAGCATTTCCCTGGGGATCACAATCTACCAGCAAAACCTTGTTCCCTTCCAAGGCAATACAGGATGCCAGGTTAATGGCTGAAGTAGTCTTTCCCACGCCCCCTTTTTGATTGGCTATAGCAATAATCCTGGCCATACATTATCCACCTTTCAAAATCCTCCATTATATTAATTCGCCTGAAATACCTGTAAATCCTCCTGTATTTCTTAATCAAGTTCAAGCAGACCCCGGCTAATGACAAAAAATGATGGCAAAAAATATATAAGCAAGCTTAACAAAGTAAAACGATTTGCACAATTCCTTAACTCCCTGTATTTATCACTATCAGTATCTCCAGTCTATCAGGAAAAAAAAACGGGGATATCCCGTAAGGCATGCAAAATATTTTGTCCTATTACCTGGCCATCAACCTGTTGCTCCCTTTTTTGGCGATTCTTATCAGTAATTCGTGTTCCTCTTCATTGTCTCTTTCGCTAATACTGATATCAACTCCCGTCTGTCGGGCCCTCTTAACTGTTTCCTTGATAGTATTTATGAAGATTCGCCCGTCTCTAATTATTAATGACACATTTTGCCTGCTTTGTCTATTCCTCATCTCTCTGGGAATACTGTTAATATTGATCTTTTCAACTAATTCTTCTGTTTCTTTTACAGTTAGTTCCCGGTCATAAATCTGCTTTACGGCTTCTACTTGCATCTCAGGAGAATCCAGCTTTAGTAAGGCTCTGGCATGTCTTTCACTGATGTTATCCGGTGAAATCAAGTCCTTTACTTGTTTTGGAAGCTTCAATAAGCGAAGCTTATTGGCAATAGCAGACTGACTTTTACCAACCTTTCTGGCCAATTCCTCCTGGGTCATTCCAAAAATTTCTATTAATGCACTGTAAGCACTTGCTTCTTCAAAATAATTCAGTTCTCTTCTTTGCAGGTTTTCAATTAAAGAAACCGCTGCTGCCTTTTCATCATCCATATCATGTATAATCGCTGGTACTTCCCTTAACCCAATCAAACAGCACGCACGAAATCTTCGTTCTCCCGCAATGAGCTGAAAGTTTTTGTTATCCTGCTGTCGTACTATTATCGGTTGTATAACACCATAGGACTGAATAGATTGAGCCAGTTCCAGAAGTTCCTCATTATCAAAATTCTTTCTTGCCTGATATGGGCTTCTTCCGATCCTTTCTATAGGAATATTAATGATTCTGCCTTCATTATTAACGCCGAGAAACCTTTCCAGTTGCTTTCTAACCATTGGAACACCTCCTATAATGGTCTCTTTTCAGGAATCCCTACCCGGCGCGGATACCTGTCAGCAGTCATTTCCTTCTTCTGCACAACTACCAGTGCCCTGTCGCGTTCTCCCATTAGATTATAAGAAAAAACATCAACAATTTTTCCTCCCAATATTTTTAGAGCATTCTCTGATAGACCAATCTCTCTCTCGAAGTTCCTTCCTTTCCACATGATCATTTTCCCTTCCATATGCAACAATGGAAGCCCGTATTCCAGAAGAATATTCATTGCGGCAACTCCTCTGCAGGTACATATATCAAACTTCTCACGGAAATCAATATCCTGCCCCAGTTCTTCAACTCTTCTGCACAATATGTCAGTATTCTCCAGTTCCAGTTCTGTTTTGACTTTTTTCAAAAAGCTGGCCTTTTTTATACTTGCCTCCAGAAGACTAAACCTGCTTCCAGGACAATACAATGCAAGAACAAGTCCTGGAAACCCAGCTCCACTGCCTATGTCCAAAACCTTCTTCCCCTCCAGAGAAATAAAATCAAGAACCATAAGGCTATCCTCTATATGCTTGTCAACTTCCTTTTCAGTGTTTTTTCTACTCACCAAATTATGCCGGGTATTTTCATCGATCAGCAGATTTTTAAACCTTGTAACATTATATTCCATGTCGCCCTTTTATTTCCTTCTTTTCTTTTCCAAAAAAATTATCAAAATATTTATATCAGCCGGATTTACTCCTGATATTCTTGAAGCCTGTCCTATAGATAACGGATGTACCTCTTTTAATTTCTGTACAGCTTCATTGGACAACCCGTAAACCATGTTATAGTCAATATCTTCAGGTATTTTTCGGCTTTCCATTTTCTCAAAACGCTTAACCTGTTCCTTTTGTTTATTAATATAACCCTCATATTTAGCCTGGATTTCAAGCTGTTCCAGTATATCCAGGTCATTGTCCTTTACCATACCCATTTGTTTAAAATCATCAATACCAATTTCCGGCCGCCTAAGCAATTCCCATAATGATATGCGATCTCTCAATAGCGCGGTCTGTTTTTCCTCGAAGAGCTTCCTGATCTCTGCGTCTGCCGGGGTAAACGTTAGTGTTTTTAACTTATCCATCTCTTCTTCCAAAATAGCCTTTTTGTCCGTAAATACCCGCCACCTCTTATCATCTACCAATCCTATCTCCCGCCCTTTTTCGGTCAAGCGCAAATCCGCATTGTCCTGTCGCAGCAGCAAGCGGTATTCAGCCCTGGATGTAAGCAGGCGGTAGGGTTCATCTATTTCCTTGTTTACCAGATCATCGATTAAAACCCCAATATAAGCTTCACTTCTTTTTAAGACAAAAGCATCCTTTCCCTTCACCTTTAAGGCAGCATTTATCCCGGCAATCAAGCCCTGGGCTGCGGCTTCCTCATAGCCGGAGGTGCCGTTGATCTGCCCGGCGGTAAACAATCCCTCTACCTGCTTGCTTTCCAGACTGAGTTTTAACTGAGAAGGAATGACATAATCATACTCAATAGCATATCCCGTCCTGATAATGCGTACGTTTTCCAGCCCAGGGATACTCTGCAAGACCTGCATTTGAACATCTTCGGGAAGACTCGTATTTAAGCCCTGAATATACATTTCTTCGGTATCTCGTCCTTCAGGTTCCACAAAAAGCTGGTGAGATTCCTTGTGGGAAAAGCGAACTACCTTGTCTTCAAATGAAGGGCAGTACCGGGGGCCTTTCCCCTTAATAAGCCCGCTAAAGAGCGGTGCTCTTTCGATATTGTCCATTACTATCTTATGGGTTTCCACCAGACTATGGGTTAGCCAGCATGAAAGCTGCAGCCGGCTTATCCTTGGGCTGAGAAAAGAAAACCTTAAAGGGCGTTCGTCTCCAGGTTGTTCTATCATTTTCGAGAAATCCACACTTTTTCTATCTATTCTCGGAGGTGTCCCGGTTTTAAAGCGCCCCAGCCTTATCCCCATCCTCTCCAGGCTGTCTGAGAGCTTCATTGCGGGAAACTGGTTACCCGGTCCCCCGTCATACATAAGGTCTCCAATAATTATGCGCCCTTTTAAATAAGTCCCGGAGGTCACCACTACAGATCTGCATCTGTACCTGGCACCGGTCCTGGTAAGCAATGCCTGTATTCTTCCTTCAGTACTTTCAATTTCATCCACTTCGGCCATTAAAACATCCAGGTTCTGCTGATGCAGGAGGGTTCCCAACATCTCCTTATAATATTGAAACTTGTCTGCCTGTGCTCTTAAGGCTTGTACAGCTGGCCCCTTACCGGTGTTAATAATCCTCATTTGAATATGGGATTTGTCTATATTCCTGGCCATCTCACCACCCAGGGCATCGATTTCTCGTACTACCTGGGCCTTTGCCGGCCCACCTATAGAAGGATTGCAGGGCATAAGTGCAATATGTTCCATGCTCAGGGTTACCAGCAAAGTCCGGCACCCCATTCGGGCTGCGGCCAGAGCAGCTTCACACCCGGCATGCCCTGCCCCAATTACTGCTACATCATAAGTACCTGCGTCATAATGAATCATACTTTCCTCCTGAACAAATATCAGGTATAAGCTTTAATCTATAGCGATATACCTTCAAATGATTTATTTTCCTATACAAAAATCCTGGAAAATTCGGTCAATTACTTCTTCTTTCAGATTCTTTCCGCTAATTTCCCCTAGAGCTTCCACTGCTCCCCAAATATCCACATCCAGGCAGTCCAAAGGCATTTCCCCGAGCAAAGCCAGGGTGTCTTCCACATGCTTTTTAGCCCGCATCAAGGCATTTTTTTGTCTTAAGTTTATTATTATCTCCAGGTCATCCGTTCTTAGTTTACCTGAAAGCACTATATTTTCAATACTTTCTTCAAGCTCTGCCAGCCCAATATCCTCCTTAATAGAAGCCCTTATGGTTTTCACCCTGGAAAATAACTTATTCAAGTCCTCCTCGCTAAGTCTCTTTTCCTCTAAATCTTCTTTATTAAGCAGGACGATTATGTTTTTCTTTTCTATCTTTTTAAAAATTTCCATATCTTCATCACTTATTCCCGCTCCCAGATCCAGCAGGAAAATTACCAGATCGGCATTATCAATTACTTCCTGGGCTCTCTCAACGCCAATACGTTCAACCAAATCCTCCGTCAGCCTTATCCCTGCAGTATCCATCAGCCTGACGGGGATTCCCTTAACATTAACATAGTCTTCAATAATGTCCCGGGTAGTTCCTGGAATACTGCTTACAATAGCCTTTTCCTTTCGCAAAAGCGCATTGAGTAAACTCGATTTTCCCACATTGGGCTTGCCGCAAATAGCTATACTAATACCTTCTCGGTAAATATCCGCTCTTTGCCCTGCCTCTAAAAGCTTGTCTATATTCAAAAGTATCTCTTTTAGACTCTGCTCAAACTCATCATAGTCCGGTTCTCCGACATCATCAGGAAAATCCAGGCTTGCTTCAAGCATAGCGTTTAGTGCGAGTAATCGCTCCTCTAAACTATCAATCAATTGCCGGTTTTTACCTGTTAATTGACTCATCGCCAATTTAAGGCCTTTTTCGGTTTTTGCCCGGATTACTTCAATTACTGCTTCTGCCTGGCTGGCATCTAAACGACCATTTAGAAAAGCCCTGCGGGTAAACTCACCGGGTTCGGCCAGGCGGACACCGAGTTCCAGAACTCTCTCCAGGCACTTTCGTGCAGGCAAAGTACCACCATGGCAATTAATTTCCACCACATCTTCACTTGTATAAGAAGCAGGTGCCCTCATTATTCCCAGGAGAACCTCATCAATCTTTTCCCCGTTCCTATCGACAATCCACCCCAATGTCAAAGTGTGGGTTTTCCTTTCCTTTATATTCACATCTGCAAGGTGCGGCTGGAAAACACGGCTGATTTTATTGATGACTTCGTTTCCACTGAGCCTGATAATTGCAATGCCGCCCTCCCCTGGAGCTGTGGCTATAGCCGCAATATCATCACCAAACATAGCTTTCTCCCTTCATTCCGCTTAGTATAATAATTATCTTACCAGAATCTCCTGCTTATACCTAGATGCTTAAGGGTTTTGCACAATTCATTCACGATTTCCGGGCAGCAAATGAGTGCTCCTCTCTATCACCCCTTTTTTTCATGATAATATTTTGTTTGGATAATTAGTTTTTCCGCATCATCAGGCAAATATTTTAGTACGGTCATCCTTAAGGCAAAGCCGCAGGATCTTGAAATTCACCTTTCAGGCACTACTAATGTTCGCTTCGCTACCGTTCAGAATGACAAGTTCTTTCATTTAATAATCTACAACTCTCGAATAATTGTTGAGAAAACCACTTTTTCATCCCTCGGTAAAGCAACCTCCCCTGCTGATGTTCAATCAGATCCCCAAAATTAAAAACGGCAGAATCCTTTTTATAGGATTCTGCCTGCACAGTAAATAGTTTTCTTATTTCTTTAACGATATGACTACTTTGCGATTCGGCTCATCGCCCAATGAATAGGTAGTAATATTAGGATCTCCCTGCAGTGCAGTATGGACTATTCTTCTCTCCTGTGAACTCATGGGTCTCATAACTACATTTTTCCTGGTCTTTTTTACCTTATCTGATAAACGCAAGGCCAGAGATTCCAGAGATTCCTCCCGTTTCCTCCGGTAATCCTCTACATCCAGCATTACTCTTATCTTTTCTTCGCGTTTACGGTTAATCATCAAACCCACAATAAACTGTACTGCGTTTAATGTTTCGCCTTTTCTACCGATAAGTAAACCCATGTCTTTTCCTACAATATTAATTCTTGCTTTTCCTTCTGCCCAGTCAACACTGTTAATCTGGTAATCGATTTTCATTTTGTCGAGAAGTTCTATTACTACTTTCCGGGCTTCTTCTTCTGGCTTTTCTCTGAGATATACCTTGACTATAGCTGGCTTTTTGCCAACAAAACCGAGAATACCCTTTGTGGGTTCTTCAAGTACTTCAATAGAAACGTCGTCTATTTCACATCCCAGTTCATCCAGTGCCGCTTTTATGGCTTCATCGACGCTTTTTCCTCTTTTTTCTATTGCTTGGACTTTCATTTTTTTTCTTTCCTCCTTTGTCCCCTCCATCTTCCTTTTTCTCGGTGGATATATCAATAGGCTTTTCATCCACAATTTCTTCTTGCATTTGTGCCCCTACCTGTATACCTGTTCCCGTATCCATTGCAGCTTTTTTATTAGTCCAGTTTACGTAGATTTGTTGCAACATTCCCAGTAAATTAAACATAACCCAATATATGGGTAATCCTGCCGGCATGGTAGCTGCTATCCAGGCCATAAAGAGCGGCATTGTATATAACATGACCTTTTGTGTACTATCTTTTGTATCTACCATGGTAACCCTTTGCTGCAAGTAAGTGGTTAGAGCCGCCAGCACCGCCAAAATATAATAAGGGTCAGGGCTACCTATATTAGGTATCCATAAAAAGCTGGCATGAGCCGCTTCAGCAAAATCAAACTTGATCAATGATTGAAAAAAAGCAATAAATATGGGCATCTGGATTAAAAGCGGCAAACACCCGCCAAAAGGACTTACTCCCTGCTCTTTATACAATTCCATGACCTTGGTTTGCATGGTTTGCGGATCGTCCTTATATTTATCTTGAATATACTTGAGCCTGGGCTGAAGTTCCTGCATAGCACGCATGGATTTCATCTGTTTCTGTGTTATGGGAAATAAAACCAGCTTAATTACTATGGTTAAAAAAATGATTGCCAGTCCATAATTAGGTACACCCAAACTCACGGTTATTCCATACATAAACTGAATAACATCAGCAAACCATTGTACAAAAGACTGCCACAAATTAAACCCTGCTTATCGATTAATACCCTCGATAGCAGGCTTCACCTCCTTATAAATGAACACACTGGTGTTCTTTCCGGGAATTTTTTTTAATATGACATCCTCACTTATGCCCTCTTTAGGAAAAATCTTTAAGGTACTGGATCATATCCTCCACTATTAAAAGGATGACATCTTAAAATTCTTTTAACAGCCAACCATCCCCCTTTTATTGCACCATATTTTTCAATGGCTGCTATAGAATAACTCGAACAGGAAGGGTAGAAACGACAACAAGGAGATTTGAAAAAGGTTGCTTTTTTATATATTTTGATCATGAAAATAAAAAAAGCTCTTAGCATAATCCGGCCTTCCTCATGACAATTAAAAAATCCTTTTCTATTAATGCAAAGTCAGCGTTTGCTGTATTTTTCCGGCTTATAATTACTATATCATTCCCTGTAGCAATTTTATTCATATTGTTTTTAACAATTGCTCTAATCCGGCGCTTAACCTTGTTTCTAATCACTGCATTTCCTACCTTTTTGCTGGTGACTATTCCGAAACGGTTATACATAAACTCATTCTTGCGAATATAGAAAATCATATATTTTCCTGTTATTCTTTTACCATATTTATATATATCTTTATAACATTTACCATTTTTTATCCTAAGTTTTTTATTAAGCATTTAATACCGTCCCTGGATAAAATAAAAGGCCGCTATAACGACCTAAGCTGATATGGCTTTTCTCCCCTTTTTTCTTCTGTTTGCCACTACTTTTCTTCCCCCGGCTGTGGACATTCTTTTCCTGAAACCATGAACCCTCTTTCTCTGCCTGTTTTTAGGCTGGTATGTTCTTTTCATAAAATAAATCCTCCTATAATCATTAATCTATTGCATTTAATTTCCTGCAAATATTTATTCCATCAAATTAATGCCTTATTTATCCGATACCTTATAATTATATTTATTACAATCTACAGATGTCAAGGTTTCATGCCTTTTAAAATACTTCTAATTTTTTATTATATCTGCTATGATTATACTATATTTTTGCTTGTAGCCCTATTGATCAGATTTTTTGGAGTTTTTGCCTGGATTAAGATATTCACAATTTATCCTCTTTTCCACAGAAACTTTTCCACAATTGCGCGGAGGGTTTATTTTATATGCCTATGGATAAGAAAAAAGACTATCTGGCCATCTGGAATAATGTATTGCAGTCAGTTTATGAAGAAATAGGTTCCACCAGTTTCGAAATATGGTTTACAAAAGTTAAGTTCCATTCCTTTTATAATGATAATTTTTATATATCAGTACCAAATTCTCTCAGCCGGGAATGGATTGAATCTCGATATTTGGATATAATGCAAGAAAAATTGCGGTCTCTTGTTCATAAAAATGTCAAATTATTGATAACTACAGAAAACGCTTCGGAAAAAGAATTGCTTCTTTCTCCTTTAAATCCCAAATATACCTTTGATACTTTTGTCGTGGGCAACAGCAATCGCTTTGCCCATGCAGCCTGTTATGCGGTAGGGGAATCACCTTTTAAGGCCTATAATCCTCTGTTTATTTATGGAGGCGTTGGCCTGGGCAAAACTCACTTAATGCAGGCAATCGGCCACCGTATTATTGGAAAAAACAAGACTTTTTCAATAATGTATGTATCCTCAGAAAAATTTACCAATGATTTGATTAGTTCCATAAAAGATGATACCACTCCTGGTTTCAGAAATAAGTACAGAAATATAGATGTTTTACTGGTGGACGATATTCAGTTTCTTGCCGGCAAAGAAAGAACACAGGAAGAATTTTTCCATACCTTTAATACTTTGTATGAAAGCAACAAACAATTAGTAATATCCAGTGATCGTCCTCCCCGTAGTATACCTACGCTGGAAGACCGTCTCCGTTCCAGGTTTGAATGGGGTTTAATAACTGATATACAACCGCCCGATCTGGAAACCAGGATAGCCATTCTCAGAAAAAAGGCGCAAACGGAAAATCTGGATGTCCCTTATGAAATACTGGATTATATTGCTAATTATATAGAATCAAATATCCGTGAACTCGAGGGCGCTCTTGTGCGTCTGGTTGCTTATGCTACAATAAATAATAAAGAAGTGAATATGGATACCGCCTATGAAGCTCTGAAAGATATATTACCCCCGGCCATTCCCCGAAAAATTACGATTGAATCTATTCAAAAGGAAATTTGCAATTATTATGGATTAGACATGAATACTTTGCTTTCAAAAAAAAGAAGCAAACAGATTGCATATCCCAGGCAATTAGCTATGTTCCTTTGCAGAAAGCTTACTGATGCTTCTTTGCCTCAGGTAGGAGAACAATTTGGAGGCCGAGATCATACAACGGTAATACATGCCTGTGACAAAATAGAAAGGCTTACAAAAGAAAATCCGGAAATTGATAAACTGGTAAAACAACTATGTAAACAAATTGATCCCCATTATGATAGCTGATTTTTAAAAGTTTTCAACAGCTTTATCTACTTAAAAAACAGCTATTTATCGGTATTTGTTGGGTTTATCCACATAATAGCCATCCCTACTACTATTATTACTAACTTGTTAATAAATAATAAATAAAAACTGACAAACATAATTTTTTGGAGGTATTCCCATGAACTTTATCATTGAAAAAAATGAATTATCTTCATTAACGACCATAGTTTACCGAGCTGCATCAAACAAAAATGCCATCCCGGTACTTTCAGGCTTGCTGTTGGAAGTTTCTCTTGAAAAAGGGCTTACTATGACTGCTACTGATATGGAAATAGGAATAAAAGCCTCAATTCCCAATATCGAAGTAATTGAAGAAGGTTCTGCTTTGGTTAATGCTCATTATTTTGCTGATTTTATTAAATTGCTGCCTGATACAGCAATAGAAGTAAAATACAATAAAGATACTGCCCGCTTAGATATATATTATGGACGTTCTTCAGGTTCAATAAATACTTATAGAGATTATGATTATCCTGATTTACCTTTAAACAAATTAGAATGTAACTTTTTATTACCGCAGCAAATTCTTAAAGAAGCGCTGAAAAAAACTGTCTTTGCTGCAGCAAACAGCCATTTCAGACAGGTTTTTACCGGAGTGCTGTTTGATATAGTTGAAGACCAGGTATTAAAAATAATAGCATCTGATACCCATCGTTTGGCTTATTATACATATAAATTGGAAAATTACGAAGCAGAGCCTTTTAGTTTTATTATCCCCATACGATCGGTAAATGAACTATTGAGATTACTTGACGACAGTGAAGAAAAAATTAATATTTCTATTGGAGAAAACAATGTAGTTTTTTATAAAGATGATTTTATTCTTCTTTCAAGACTAATCGAAGGACAATATCCCAATTATGAGCAGGTAATACCAGAATCGTTCAGTACTTCACTTAACATAAAAACAGATTTGCTGGAAAAAACTCTCGAAAGAGCTAAAACTATGCCTACAGATGATAAATTAAAAATTCAGAATGTGCGCTTAAGCTTTAAAGAAAAAGAAGTAATAGTACATAGCTATTCAGAGATAATGGGTGAAATAGAAGAAGTTTTGGAAGATATAGAATTGGAAGGTGAAAATGATCTGAGCATAGTTTTTAATACCAATTATTTTCTTGATGTAGTAAAAATAATGGATAATGAGAGTGATCAAGTAGATATTAAATTGTCAGGTTCATTAGGACCGGCTTTGATCAAGAATCCACAAAAAGAAAACTATATTTATGTTCTGGTTCCATTACGCACGAACAATTGAGAAAGAGTGAATAACAAAACTTGAGAGTAGAAAATATCATTATTAGAAATTTTCGAAATATAGAGATACTTAATCAAGAAATTTTCCCTGGTTTAAATATTTTTATTGGAGAAAATGCCCAGGGAAAAACAAATATTTTGGAGGCACTGTATCTTTTAGCAAGTGGAACATCATTTAGGACCAATATTGATTTCCAGCTATTAAAATTCGATGAGTCTGCTTTTTATATCAAAGCGCGATACAGCTATAATGATAGGGCCATAAATGCCGAGCTGAAATATGATTTGAAAAGGAAAAAAAATGTATTCATTAACTCCAAAAGGACGGGCCAGAGCAACATAGATCGGCTGAGAGTAGTCTTATTTACTCCAGACGATCTATATTTGATTAAAGGTTCTCCTTCAAAAAGAAGAAATTTTATTGATTTTTCATTAAAGCAAATTTCACAGGAGTACAGGTATTTAATAGAAAACTATAGTAAAATAATAAAGAAAAGGAATTTATTGTTAAAAAAAGAACAGACTAATACAAAAAGCTTTAAGTTAGTGGAGGAAATATTTATAGAAACATCTGCCAGGATAATATTGGATAGAATAAACCTGGTAAACATTCTCGACGAGACAACAAATGCGATTTTTAAGGAGATCAATTACAGCCCGAGTAAACTAAAAATAAGGTATGCGCTTTCTTTTCCTGTAGATAGTGGTAAAATTAATCTGGATATCTTAAAAAATTGTCTTTTTAAGCACATTAAAAATAATTCAGATAATGAAAAAACAAGAAAAAAGAGCCTTGTTGGACCTCACCTGGATGATATAAACATTTACCAGGATGAAAAATTGGCCAGGCAGTATGCCTCCCAGGGACAACAAAGAACTATTGCGGTAAGCTTGAAATTGGCGGAAATTATTGCTTTCAAAAAAATTAAAAATTATTATCCTGTTTTTTTGCTTGACGAGGTATTAGCAGAGCTGGATGAAAGCAAAAAGATAAAATTACTTAATTATCTTCTTGGGGCGGATTTTCAGAGTTTTCTTACTGCTGTAAAAATACCGGGAATTGATACTACAAATGCTGCAAGATTTCTGGTTGAGAATGGCTGTTTAAAAAGAAAGGAGCAGACCTGATGTATATTCACCTGGGAAACAATTATATTATCTCCTTTAAGAGTATTATTGCTATATTGAATATTGAACCACCTATATCCAGGGACTTAACGGATATTATTGAGATAGCCAGAACAGAAAGAAATCTGGTGAGAATAAGTAAAAAAGGTAAAGAAAAAGCTCTGATAGTGTGCAGCGATAAGATTTATTTATCTCCTATTTCTTCAACTACTCTGTACAAAAGGGCTTCAAATAATTATGAGGAGGGTTAAGTCTTGACAGGCAAAAAAGATGATTATAATGCCTCCAACATTCAGGTTCTGAAAGGACTGCAGGCTGTTCGCAAAAGACCGGGGATGTATATAGGATCAACAGGACCAAAAGGATTACATCACCTGGTTTTTGAAATTGTAGATAACAGTATAGATGAGGCAGTTGGTGGTGACTGTGATGAAATAAAAGTTAAAGTTCACAGGGATAACAGTATAAGTGTTTCTGATAATGGAAGAGGAATTCCTGTAGACATCCATCCGTCAATGGGAATACCTGCCATTGAAGTAATATTGACCACCTTGCATTCCGGAGGAAAATTTGGCGGAAGTGGTTATACAATTTCCGGGGGCTTGCATGGGGTTGGTTTGTCAGTAGTAAATGCCCTTTCCAATCGAATGGAAGTGACTGTCAAAAAAGATGGGTATATATATAGACAGGATTATGAAAAGGGTAAGCCGGTAAATGAACTATCTGTCTGTGGACCAACAGAGGAAACAGGAACCGATATACATTTTTTCCCTGATGATGATATTTTTGAAGAGATAGTCTTTGACAGCGAAATCATTATTCAACGGTTAAGGGAATTATCTTTCTTGAACAGAGGATTAAAGATCAGTTTTTTTGATGAGAGAGAAGAAGGAAAAAACAAGGAGCTGCATTATTCAGAGGGACTTATTGATTTTGTATTCTACATCAACAAAAATAAAGAAACAATCAATGAAAAACCGATCTTTTTTGAAAGTAAAAAAGAAGATGTAATCGTCCAGGTTGCTCTGCAGTACAATAATGGCTATAGCGAAAACCTCTATTCCTTTGCCAACAATATACGTACTCAAGAAGGTGGGACCCATGAGACCGGTTTCAAAAATGGACTTACCAGAGTAATTAACGATTATGCAAAAAAGAATGGCATTCTCAAGGAGAATGACAGCAACCTTTCCGGTGAGGACATCAGAGAAGGACTGGCAGCGATTATTTCTGTTCTGGTAAAAGAGCCTCAGTTTGAGGGACAAACCAAAACCAAACTGGGAAACACTTATATAAGAGGCATAGTTGAAAGTGCCTTACACGAAAATATGGATAATTTTTTAAATGAAAATCCTGGAATTGCCCGCAAAATACTGGATAAAGCCATATCGGCCAGAAGAGCTCGCGAAGCAGCCAGAAAAGCCAGGGAATTAACCCGGCGGAAGAATGCCCTGGAATCCACATCACTTCCCGGCAAACTGGCTGATTGCAGCAGTAAGGATCCGGCTTTGTCAGAACTCTTTATTGTTGAGGGAGATTCTGCCGGAGGTTCTGCCAAACAGGGCAGAGACAGGAATTACCAGGCAATATTGCCCTTGCGGGGAAAGATTCTTAATGTGGAAAAAGCTCGCCTGGATAAAGTCTTATCCAGTGAAGAAATCAGGAATTTAATAACCGCTATGGGAACTGGGATAGGAGAGGATTTTGATTTAAACAAAGCTCGATACCATAAGCTGTTTATCATGACCGATGCAGATGTAGATGGCTCCCATATCAGGGTTTTGCTTTTGACCTTTTTCTACAGATATATGAGGGAACTGATTGAAGCGGGATATGTATATATTGCGCAACCGCCTCTTTATGGCTTGAAAAGAGGGAAAGACATTCATTATTTTCATAACGAAGATAAAATGAATGAATTTATTAAGAAATCTGAAAAAAAATGGTCTATTCAACGATATAAAGGTTTAGGAGAAATGGACCCTGAACAACTGTGGGAGACTACTATGAGCGCGGAAAACCGAACAATAGTTCAGGTTACTGTAGAAGATGCCATAAAAGCGGACGAGATTTTTTCCGATTTAATGGGGGATAATGTGGAACCCCGAAGGGAATTTATTCAGGCCAATGCCAGATATGCGAATAATCTGGATGTTTAATTAAAAGGACTAATTAGAAGAAATTAGGTGAAAATACTTGGCAGGCTTATTTGATAGAGTAGAATATGTAGATATTGAGAGAGAAGTCAAAAAATCATTTCTGGAATATTCCATGAGCGTAATCGTTTCCAGGGCGATTCCGGATATCCGGGATGGACTAAAACCGGTTCACCGGAGGATTTTATATGCCCTTTATGACCAGGGGATGACTCATGAAAAGCCCCACAAGAAATCAGCCAATATAGTCGGTGAAGTAATGGGAAAATATCATCCCCATGGAGATGCGGCCATTTATCAAACCATGGTTAAAATGGCACAAGCTTTTTCCATGCGTTATCCATTGATTGATGGGCATGGGAACTTTGGCTCGATTGATGGCGATTCAGCTGCCGCCATGCGATATACAGAGAGCAGGATGGCTAAAATAGCTTCAGAAATGGTAACCGATATAGCAAAAGATACTGTTGACTGGCGGGCGAATTATGATGACAGCAGAGAAGAACCGCAGGTCTTACCGGCACGTATACCCAACCTTTTAATAAATGGATCTGCGGGTATTGCTGTGGGAATGGCTACCAATATCCCGCCACACAATATTTCTGAAGTCATAGCGGGAATAAAAATGCTGATAAATAATCCAGATGTCAGTATTGAAGAATTAATGGAAAGCATACCCGGACCGGATTTTCCCACTGCCGGAATTATCATGGGAAGCAAAGAGATAAAAAAGGCTTATGAAACAGGCAGGGGAAGCATAAAAATACGGGCACGTTATCAGCTGGAAGAAAAGAAAAACGGCAGAAATGTTATTATAATCAATGAAATACCCTATCAGGTAAACAAAGCCCGGCTGGTAGAAAAAATTGCTGAACTGGTGAAGGACAAGAAAATAGATGGAATAGTGGATCTACGTGATGAATCAGACAGAAAAGGCATACGCATAGTAATAGAGCTTAGAAGAGATGTAAATGTGAATATTGTAGTTAATAAACTTTTCAAACACACACAGATGGAAACAAGCTTTGGAGTGATTATGCTGGGTCTGGTTCATGGGGAACCAAAAATTCTGAATCTCAAAGAGATGATGAAATACTATATAGAACACAGGCAGGAAGTTTTGACCCGCAGGACTCATTATGATCTAAAAATTGCCCGGGAACGTCTTCATATAGTTGAAGGCCTGCGTATAGCATTGGACAGGCTTGATGAAGTAATAGATCTGATAAGAAAGAGCAAAGACAGAGAAAATGCCAGACAGGGTCTTATAGCAGAATTTGGCCTTACAGAAATACAAGCCAATGCCATTCTGGATATGAGGCTGGCACAGTTAACCGGACTCGAGCGCAACAAACTGGAAGAAGAATATCAGGCATTGATCTCCAGGATAGCTGATTACGAAGATATTCTGGCCCGCCCGGAGAGGATACTGGCAATGATTGAAGAAGATCTTGATGACATAAAAAAAAGATATGGTGATAAGCGAAGAACAGAAATCAGCCAGGAAATAAATAATTACAATGAAGAAGATTTTATTGAAGATCATGAGGTGCTGGTTACTCTGAGCAACCGGGGATATATAAAGAGACAGCCGCTGGATACCTTTAGAGCGCAAAAAAGGGGAGGAAAGGGAATAAGTTCTGCCAGTATCCGGACAGAGGATTTTTCACATAATATACTCGTTGCCTCGGTTTTATCCAATATTATGTTTTTTACCAATCAGGGCAGGGTGTTTTCCGAAAAAGCCTATCAAATTCCGGAATCATCACGGCAGGCCAAGGGCATTCCGGTGATAAACCTGCTGGAACTAAAAGAACAGGAAAAAGTAACGACCATAGTGGCTGCCAGGGAATTTGACGATAGACATTTGCTGATGGTAACCAGAAAAGGCTTAACCAAAAAAGTTCCCCTCTCAGCATTTGAGCATATCAGAAAAAGTGGACTAATAGCTATTGGTTTGCATGAGGGTGATGAACTGGTAGATGTTAGAAGGGTAGAACCCCATGATGGAGTAATGATTGTCAGCTCTGCAGGTCTATCTATTACCTTTGACGAAAGCCAGGTCAGGCCTATGGGGAGAACAGCTGCCGGGGTAAAGGCGATCAGATTGAGAAAAGAAGACTATGTGGTGGGCATGGATAAATATAGAAAAGATGCTTATGCATTACTGGTAACAGAAAACGGCTATGGCAAAAGAACCCTGCTGAGTGAATTTAAACTTCAGAATAGAGGGGGAAAAGGATTAAAGGCTATAGATATAGGTAAAAAGAACGGAGAAGTAGTAGCTTTTAAAATAGTCTCCAAAGAAGAAGAACTGGTGATCTTGACCAGGGAGGGGCAACTGATAAGACTCGAGGTTGACGATATTTCCATGCAGAAGAGATACTCGCGAGGGGTTCTCCTGATGAGATTGCCTGATAATGATAAAATAGTGAGTGTTGCCAGGTTCAAGATAGAAAAAGAAGAATAAAGAAATACTTTCAGAGAACTCTGAAAAAAGGTATTATTGTTAAAAAAAAGGATAGATTAAGCGGAAAGCTTCAAGAACAAGGGAGGAATACTCGATGGAAGAAAAGGGTACTTTTAATGTAAAATCAGGGCTTGCTCAGATGCTGAAAGGCGGCGTTATTATGGACGTAACCACAGCAGAGCAGGCTAAAATAGCAGAAGAGGCCGGTGCCTGCTCAGTAATGGCTCTGGAAAGAGTGCCGGCTGACATCAGAGCTGCCGGGGGGATAGCCAGGATGGCTGATCCAAGTATAATCCTTAATATTATGGAAGCAGTCAGTATCCCGGTTATGGCCAAGTGCCGAATAGGACACTTTGTCGAAGCTCAAATCCTGGAATCGTTAGGGGTGGATTATATTGATGAGAGTGAGGTCCTTACTCCGGCAGATGACAAATATCATATAAATAAAAATGAATTTAAGGTTCCCTTCGTTTGTGGAGCACGTAATCTGGGAGAAGCACTCCGGCGCATTGGAGAAGGGGCAGCCATGATCAGAACCAAGGGAGAGCCCGGTACTGGAAATGTAATAGAGGCCGTGAGACACATGAGGCAGGTCAATGCTGAGATAAGATGGGTCAGTAATTTGCCTGAAGAAGAATTGATGTCTGCTGCCAAAGAACTGCAGGCACCTTATGAATTAGTATTGGAAGTAGTAAAAAGCAACCGGCTGCCTGTAGTTAACTTTGCCGCAGGAGGGATAGCCAGCCCGGCAGATGCCGCCTTGATGATGCAGCTGGGATGTGATGGAATATTTGTGGGTTCAGGGATATTCAAGTCGGGTGATCCTATGAAGAGAGCCCGGGCTATTGTCGCCGCAACTACTTACTACAATGATTCGGCCGTGCTTGCTGAAGTATCCAGAGATCTGGGAGAGGCTATGGTTGGCATAGATATTGCTTCCATCAAGCCCCAGGAGAGGATGCAGGATCGTGGCTGCTAAGTTAATAGGAGTACTGGCCTTGCAGGGAGCTTTTGCAGAACATATAGCTGCTCTTAAAAAATGTGGAGCAGAAACATTTGAAGTGAGAACAGCAGAAGATCTCAATAAAATAGATGGCCTTATTATCCCAGGAGGGGAAAGCACAACTATTGGGAAACTGATGAACAAGTATGCTATGGAGGAAGTCATTAAAGCCAGAGTTGCCGAAGGCATGCCTTTATGGGGAACCTGTGCGGGAATGATTTTGATGGCAAAAGAAATTGTGGATTCAGATCAGATAAAGTTGGGTTTGATGGACATAGAAGTCAAAAGAAATGCTTATGGAAGACAGGTCGACAGTTTTGAAGCAGAGCTTCAATTAGCAGGAATAGGGCAGATAAAGGGCGTGTTTATCAGGGCTCCTTATGTCGGGAGAGTTTGGGGCGAAGCCAGAGTTTTATCCTGCCATAATGAACAGATTGTAATGGTACAGCAGAGGAAAATGCTGGCTACATCTTTTCACCCGGAACTTACAGAAGACCTGGACATACACCAGTACTTTCTGGAAATGGGATAAAACTGGAACTTGCAAAAGAAAATGCGGTATTATATAATGTATTTCAAATTTTAATTTCATATTCAAAAGTGCGATGAAGGGGAATAGTAATAATTACTGTTGCTAAAGAGAGCTGGTGTTTGCTGTGAACCAGTGCAGAGTGATTTTGAATCCGCCCCGGAAGCAAACTGTGAAAACAGTTTCGGTGTTACCGTTATAAGCATATAAGAGGGTGTGTAAAGACATCAAAAAGGGTGGCAACGCGGGATAAACTTCTCGTCCCTGACAGGGCGGGAAATTTTTTTATTTCTGGAAGAAATCAAAAAAGCGCAGTATCTTAACGGCAGGGAGGAAAACATATAGACAGAAAAGCAAGATAAATAAGTAAGGAGAGTTTTATTTTAGATTTAAAACTGATTACTACTAAAGTAATAAGGAGGGTATATTAAAGATGAAGGGAGAACAATATTTGCTCCTTCCAGGCCCGACACCTGTTCCTGATAGAGTGGCAAGGGCTATGAACAGAGCAATGATTAATCATCGCGGACCTGAATTCCAAGAAATACTCGTGAGTGTTACTGAAGGGGTAAAAAAGGTTTATGGTACAGAAAGCAAGCTTTTAATCTATCCTTCATCAGGAACAGGGGCAATGGAAGCGGCAGTAGTAAATTTTTTATCTCCTGGAGATAATGTACTGGCTGTTTCTATCGGGGTTTTTGGTGACAGATTTGCACAGATAGCTGAAGAATTTGGGGCTCAGGTGGAAAAAATGGACTTTCCCTGGGGAGAAGCTGCAGATCCGGAAAAAATAAAAGAAAGATTGGAGCAGGATAAAAACCATAAAATTAAAGCAGTCCTGCTTACGCATAATGAAACATCAACAGGGGTATCCAACGATGTCAAAGCTATAAAAGAAGCCGCAGGCGATCATCCGGCATTATTTATCGTAGATGCCGTCAGCGGCCTGTCAGTCGTGGAACTTAAAATGGATGAATGGGGAATAGATGTAGTTGTCAGCGGTTCGCAAAAAGCTTTTATGATGCCGCCGGGATTGAGTTTTCTAGGCTTTAATAATAAAGCCATGACTGCTTATGAAAATAATAGCAATTGCAAATTTTACTGGGATATTGGTGTAGGCCTGGAGTATCTGGAAAAAGGGCAAAACCCATTTACCCCTGCCATTTCGCTGTATTATGGCCTGGAAGAAGCACTGAAAATGATGTTTGAAGAAGGTCTGGAGGAAATACTTCAGAGGCACAACAATTATCGTAGAATGGTCAGAGCTGCTATCAGGGAGATGGGCCTTAAAACACTGGCAGCAGATGGCTGTGCATCCCCGGCATTAACTTCCGTAATTGCCCCCGAGGGAATTGGGGCTAATAAAATAAGAAAAATGATGCAGGAGGAGTTTGACATTGTATTGGCCGGTGGGCAAAAGACCCTGGATGATGTAATTTTCCGGCTGGGGCATTTGGGCTATGTAAGGCAATTGGATTTAATTTCGGTTCTGGCAGGACTGGAGACGGTGTTATTTAAAGCCGGTTATCATATCGAGCTGGGCTCTGGAGTAAAAAAGGCTCAGGAATTTCTTATTGATATGCACGAATAAGATAGCAGGAAAGGAGCTTAAGAAGTGGAAAAGAAGAAAGTAATTATAAGTGAGCGTATAGCAGAAGAAGGTATTAATCTTTTAAGAAATGAACTGGAGGTTGATTATCGGGATGGAATATCCAGAGAAGACCTGCTGGCAATTATAGAGCAGTATGATGCATTGATTGTGAGAAGCGTAACCCAGGTTGATGAAGAATTGATAAAAAGGGGAAAGCGCTTGAAAGTAGTGGGCAGAGCAGGAAACGGAATTGATAATATAGACGTAGATGTCTGTACACGTTTCGGAGTTATAGTAGCCAATACCCCGGACAGCAACACTATTTCTGCGGCTGAACAGACTATAAGCCTTTTACTCTCTTCGGTCAGAAATACTGCCTGGGCCAATCATTTTCTTAAAGACGGAACCTGGGACAGAAAGCCATTCAGAGGGATGGAATTGTATGGAAAAACCGTTGGTATCGTTGGCCTGGGACGGATTGGCTCCATGGTGGCTACCAGGTTAAAGGCATTTAACATGAAGGTAATCGCCTATGACCCTTATATCTCGGACGAGCGCTTTGAACGGTTTGGAGCCGAAAAAATGAACAGCCTGGAGGAACTCATTAAAGAAGCAGATATTATTACAGTCCATACTCCCAGGAATGAGGAAACCATGCATATGCTTGATGAAGATCTTTTGGCTCTGGCTAAGGATGGAATAAGAGTGGTCAATTGTGCCCGTGGCGGAATAATAAAAGAAGCAGCTATTCTCAAAGGACTGGAGAGCGGGAAAATAGGCAGTGCAGGATTGGATGTATTTGAGAAAGAACCAGCCGAAAACAATCCCCTTTTCCAGTTCAATAATGTAGTATGTACACCCCATCTGGGCGCAGACACTTTTGAAGCTCAGAAACGCGTGGGAGAAAATATTGCTGAACAGGTGATTATGGCTTTAAGAGGAGATATCGTACCCAATGTAGTTAACCTGCCCACGATGTTAAGTGAAGAACTGGAGTATTTGAAGCCTTACATTAACCTGGCAGAAAAAATGGGAAGCTTCTATTATCAAGTGGAAAAGTCTCCTATCAAGAGAATAGAGTTAACTTACAGCGGGCCGGTGAGCAAAAATGAGAGTGAAATGCTTACCATAGGCTTTTTAAAGGGCCTTCTGCAGCCGGTAATGTGGGAGAAAGTAAATTATGTCAATGCCCGTATAATGGCACAGGAAAGAGGAATAAAAATTTATGAAAGCAAGGAAGCACAAAGCCCCAAGCGTTATAAGAATTTGATTACGGCCAGGATATTTGGGGATGACAGCAAATTGGAACTGGAGGGAACCCTTTCACGGGCCAGGAATCCCTTGCTGGTGGAAATCAATGGTTATGAGATAGAGAGCAGCCTGGAAGGCTATATGCTCTTGGTAGAACATGAAGACCGTCCCAGAGTGATTGGCCCTTTTGCTACCGAATTAGGAGATGAAGGGGTTAATATCGCATCAATGAAGGTTTCCCGCCAGGCAAAAGGACAGATTTCCATCATGTTGATCAATGTAGATAATAAAGTGGAAGACAAGGTACTGGACAAGCTGGCTAAACTCGATGGTATTATAAACAGACCGGTACTACTCCATTATTAAAGCCTATCCCCCAAACAGTATTTAGTCTTGAATGGAGTAAATAATTTCCGAGGGAGGGACTTAATATGTTAGATGCTAAAAGAATCAGGGCCAATCCGGAAGCAATAGATAAAGAGTTGAGCAAAAGGTATATCTCAGGAGTTCTGGATCAATTTCTCTTGCTTGATAAAGAACGCCGTACCGTGCTGGGCAGAGTTGAGGAGCTGAAAAATTTCCGTAATAATGCTTCTCAGGAAATAGGAAAAAAGAAAAAAGCTGGAGAAGACACAAATACTCTGATGGAAGAAGTACGGCAGGTGGGACAGGAAATAAAGAACCTGGACGACAGGATTAAAGTCATTGAGAGCGAAATAGAAATCATTTTGCTCAATATACCCAATATACCGCATGAATCGGTACCTGTTGGAGAAGACGAAAACTATAATGTGGAAATCAGGTACTGGGGGAAACCCCGAAGCTTTGATTTTGAACCCCAGGCCCATTGGGATTTGGGGCCTAATCTGGACATACTGGATTTTGAGCGGGCAGCCAAGTTATCAGGTGCGCGATTTACAGTAAATAAGGGATTGGGAGCCCGGATGGAGAGGGCAATTATTAGTTTCTTTCTGGATATACATAGTTCAGAGCATGGATACCAGGAAATATTGCCCCCTTTTATGGTCAATACTGAGTGTATGTTGGGCACCGGGCAACTCCCGAAGTTTTCCGAGGACATGTTCAAATTGGAAGGGCGGGAGATGTATCTGGTGCCAACAGCGGAGGTGCCATTAACCAACCTTCATAGAGAAGAAATACTCGAAGCAGAAAGCCTTCCGCTTTATTATACAGCCTATACCCCCTGTTTCAGGGCTGAAGCAGGCTCACACGGAAGGGATACCAGGGGAATTATCAGATTGCACCAGTTCAACAAAGTGGAACTGGTGAAAATAGTTGAACCACAGAAGTCTTACGAGGAACTGGAAAAACTTACTGCCGATGCCGAGGAAGTCTTACAACTGTTGGGATTACCTTACCGGGTGGTTCTTCTAAGCTCTGGAGATATGGGCTTTTCAGCTGCCAAAACCTATGATATTGAAGTCTGGATGCCGGCCTACAATGATTACAAGGAAATATCCTCCTGTTCCAATTGCGAAGATTTTCAAGCACGCAGGGCAAATATCAGATATCGTCCGGCACCCAAAGCCAGGCTGCAATACGTTCATACCCTCAATGGCTCTGGAGTAGCAATAGGCAGGACTTTGGCAGCTATTCTGGAAAACTACCAACAGGAAGATGGTTCGGTGATAATACCGGAAGTGCTTCGTCCTTATATGGGAGGGCTGGAACTTATAAAAAGCAGTTAAAGCCGGGATTAACGTTATTGACAAGGCAAAAAGGCTGTGATATACTTTCCTTTGCATTGAAGAAAAAAGGTGACATTCTCTGTGGAGGGGTGTCCGAGCGGTTGAAGGAGGCGGTCTTGAAAACCGTTGAACCTTTGCGGGTTCCGTGGGTTCGAATCCCACCTCCTCCGCCACTTAACTAATTAATAATTAGTAATTAGTAATTAGTAATTAAGGAAGAAATGCTACGCATTTCTGTTATTCTTTAATAAAAGGAAAGCGTTAGCTTTCCCACAACAATTAAAAATTAAGAATTCAAAATTCAAAATTAATTACGTGGAGAGATGGCCGAGTCGGCTGAAGGCGCTCGCCTGCTAAGCGAGTAGACGGCTAATACCTGTCTCGAGGGTTCGAATCCCTCTCTCTCCGCCATTTCCTTAATTAAATACGCGCCCGTAGCTCAGCCGGATAGAGTGACAGGCTACGAACCTGGAGGTCGGGGGTTCGAATCCCTCCGGGCGCGCCATTTTTATAATTAGTAATTAGTAATTAATAATTAATAATTAATAATTACTAATTAAGGAAGAAATGCACGGCATTTCTATTATTCTTTAATAAAGGAAAGCGTTAGCTTTCCCACAACAATTACCAATTATTCATTACTAATTATTAATTAAATCTGCGCCCGTAGCTCAGGAGGATAGAGCAGCGGTTTCCTAAACCGCGTGCCAGGGGTTCGAGTCCTCTCGGGCGCACCATGGCGGTGAATCCCTTGAAAAGGGATGAATTATATATGACAAAGGCTCTGGAACTGGCTCGCAGGGGATACCTGCGGGGAGAGGTTCCGGTTGGGGCCTTGGTTGTAGAAAATGATGATATAATAGCCTGGGCTTGCAATGAAAAGGAAAGACGTTCAGATGCAACCGCTCATGCTGAAATGCTGGCTTTGCAGAGAGCAGCAGCTTACCTGGGAAAATGGAGGCTTACAGGTGCTACCATGTATTCTACCCTGGAGCCCTGTGTAATGTGTGCCGGAGCTATGGTGAATGCCAGACTGGGCAGGCTGGTATATGGAGCACGGGATAGCAAGGCTGGAGCAGCAGGCTCTGTTATGGATATTCTAAGACACCCTGCTCTTAATCATCAGGTGGAGATTGAAGAGGGTATTCTAAAAAAAGAATGTGCTGAATTGATGAGTTCATTTTTTGCAGATTTGAGGAGAGATGGCCGAGTTGGTCGAAGGCGCTCGACTCGAAATCGAGTAGGCGGCTAATCCCCGCCTCGTGAGTTCGAATCTCACTCTCTCCGCCATTTTATTAATTAGTAATTAATAATTAGTAATTAAGGAAGAAATGCTACGCATTCCTTTATAATAAAAGGAATGCGATAGCTCATACCATAATTAAAAATTCAAAATTAATAATTTAGAGTTTTGCATAATTTAAAAAAATCCAAGTTGTCATTCTGAGCGTTAGCGAAGAATCTTAAGATTCTTCGGCTTTGCCTCAGGATGACAGTACTAAAATACTTGCCTAATGATACCCAAAAACTAATTATACAAAACTCTCAATTCATTACGCGGAGAGATGGCTGAGTTTGGCTGAAGGCGCTCGATTGGAAATCGAGTACACGGGCTCAAACCTGTGTCGGGGGTTCGAATCCCCCTCTCTCCGCCATTTTATTGTTAAATATCAGAAGGGGTTTCGGCTTTATCGTCGAAGTGCCGGTAGTTTTTAAAAAAAGCAGAAAAAGAATTTTGCTAGATTATTTCAAATGAATATGAAACAAAAACCATGATAGAAAAAAATTATCGCTGATTTATATAAACAAAACAGCAACCCTTAATTGTGCGCGAAGCAAACATCAGTGCCCGGAGACTTATTCTATATTTGTGTAGGGGTACTCCTGTTTTCAGTTTTTGGATATCAGCTTATATTTAATGAGATATTCAGTCTGTTTAAAAATGGAAATGATTGGGCAGAAGCAGATTAAAAATACTTAAGTGATTGTGACAGACTTGCAATCAAGCGGAAAAGGTTGTACAATAGACACGCAAAAGCAAGAGTAAGCCATAAACTTCTATAAACCCCTGCCATTTAAAGGTAAGGGATTTTATTATCTATTGATTAAGATTTGTCGTGCTAGATGGGGAATTAGCGGTGCCCTGTAACCTGCAACCCGCTATAGCAGGATCGAAGTCCTGAGCTGAGGGTCTATCTTGTAAGGTCTGGCTTTAAAAAGTGGCGTAGAAATTTGGGTCCTACGCAATGGGACATTTTGAACCGTGTCAGGTCCGGAAGGAAGCAGCACTAAGAAATCAATCCCATGTGACGCAGGGCAGCCTGGATGGAGCTAACTATTAAAGTAACGCTTGGAAGATATTCTCGAAGCCAGGTGCACGGCATAAAATATTTGCAAATATTAGCAGGTAAAACCTGCTATTTTTATAGCCGAAGTGACGCAGTAGCCAGAGAATGCGTCGCAGGGGAATAGACGCTGGTTCGCTAGATGACACAGGGGGACGTTTTGATGACACAGGGGGACGTTTTTGTCAGGGGGGACCAGGGGGACGGTTCTTGTGGTTTTGGCTGGTTCTGTGAACCAGCCAAAACCACAAGAACCG
>JAHDSE010000107.1 GCA_018432955.1 Syntrophomonadaceae bacterium | reverse complement strand
GAATTAGTATCTCGAATCAAACAGTATGATAAATATTTGTCACCAAACGCAAATCTGACCTTACCTGAAGCATGATTATCCCGACACAATATTAATTACAGAGGACTGTACGGAGCATCAACGCGTTTTCTTACAAACCTAAAATTATAGTTTCACATTAAAAATGATTCAGATGGGTACGAAAAGAATTATTGTTATCGGCGGTTCTGCTGCAGGGCCAAAAGCAGTATCGAAAGCCCGACGGATGGATGAAAATGCAGAGATCACCATCTTTCAGAAAGCTAAACGCAGCCCAATCAAACTTTCTCAAAATTAAGATACCGGTCGTGGAACCAGTCGATCCATTTCAGATATTTGCCTGGACAATGCACCCGAATAGCGGTGGAGAATTCTTCAAGACTCAAAACAAAGACTCTTTTCAAGGCTTCTTCATTGAGTCGTGCCTGAAGTGATTTAATCTCTTTTTGGGTGGTGGGATGATCTGCGGGTGCCATCACAACAGAATAGACTCCTTTCAAGTCGTGAACCTTTCCATATTTTTCCGCAAGTATGAAATTGCGGAAGATCTGACTGATTACTATCTCACCTTCATTGATGCTATTAATGAACTCTGGTGTAAATATGTTTAGCTCACGCATTACTTCCAATTGATATTGTTGTACTTTACCTGATGCAGCATTCGTTCCCAGGCTGTCGGTATATTTCGTCTCTATCGCAATCAAATAGTTGTTGCCCCCCCTGTCCTGATACCGGATAAATGCATCCATAGCCGATTTGTCATGGGTATAGTTCTCTTTAGGTGTTGGAATAAACTCCAGTCCGATTTCCTGCACCCTGTAAATGGAAGAAATGCCAGGAAAAGCTTCTCTGATCATCTGGTCGACCAGCGCAGGCTTCTCCGCTTTCAGCATCATCAGCGGATGAAACAGATTGAATGCCATTGGCATGCTCGAAAGGAGGTTGTTGAACAGCCGATAAGCATCAATAGTTTCATCTTTAAGTCTGTTCTGAACCCTCCATTTTGCATATTCAAACGTCTCGGGAAAATAGAAATTCTTACCATTTATCTCACCGTCGGTAATTATGTTTCCGTATTTGGTTGGAATGCCTTTATAATTTGATTTCTTATTGGGTCCTATCCCAGTTTCCAATCCATTTACAACTCTCCACAACGATTGAAGTTTTCGTGCCTTGGCTGTAAATAGGTTGTCGGATTCAGATTGTGGACCTAAATCAATTTCATCAAATACATCTTTATTCAAATGTAAATCTTTCCTTTCATTCCCTACCTCAGAATGATAGGGCTTTTCGCTAACTGTATTTTTCATGGATGTGTATTTAGAAAGAATGATCAAACATCATCAAACTTGTCAATGATTTTATTTGCTGTAATTGGATTTCCGAAACTGATGAGGCTTTCTATTACTGTTCCCAGGCTCAACCGGTTTTTTGTTTTAAATGCGAGCAAGTACAACAATGCCTCTGAAGTTAACAAAATGAATCGTTTGATGTCGGTATCCCAGGTAATGCTATTTACAAAATCATCAAAGTTGTCCCTGAAATCATTGCTTACGATTATGAATCCGATTTTCTTGTATCCATTTCTAAGTAGCTTTGGACAATGGTAATTAATATATTCCCTGATACCTCTATCACTTGTCCCAAGTGAAAACCCTCCATTGTATGCTTTTGCATCAACGATAAAAGCAGTGTTTTCTTCTCTGAATTTTAGAATGGCGTCAGGATTTCTACCGGTACCCTGACCCAATGACTCCACTTCAAAATCTAATTGCCCAAATACTTCTGCCACTAATTTTTCATATTCATATCCTTTCTGAGTTGAGGATTTATCAGTTGCTTTTCCCAGTTCAACAAGTTTTGATACCCTGGGTATGATGTAGTCTGTGAGATCAAAGCTTGCAGATACTATAACATTATTCACTGCATCAATAGTATCAGGTTTCTCAATAATTTTTTTTGTAACCTTTTCGTCTCCCACTTTTTTGTTCGGATTGCCTCTGAAATGCCAAAAAGCATGCTCAACATCCCAATTCGATATAGTTGATTTCGTTTGTTTACTGAGTAATTCTTTAATCTCTTCGTTCAGTTCATAGAATTGCTTATAATTTTCACGTTGTGATGATTTTTCTTCCCACAATCCAATTTGTTCAAAAGATTGTAGGGTTGCTGTATAATAAATGGGCCATTTTGTATTATCGACAATTTGCCAGAAGTAAGAAAGAAAATAAGCAACCGATTTTGGATTTGCTACCAGCCTCTTGTCATTCGCTTTTGAGTAAATATTCAGACAATGCTTTTCCAGTTTATCAATTTTGGTTAAAGCATCTTTTAAATCTTTTGGTTCTGATATCGTATCTTTAAGCAGTAACTCGATTCTCCTTATTCCCTCATCATCCAGATTTTTAGTTAACTGATTGAAGAAAAACTGACCTTTAATTGCCGTGAAACCCCATAAATTATTTTTCTTGTTGTAACTATCAATACTTGTTTTGAATTCTCCGAGAGACAATGTTCGATTTTTGAATTGAGTAATGATCTTGGAAAGGTCCTTAATTGCTTCTTGACGAAGTTCATCGATGTTGGGTAGTTCATTACCTTTGGTATCGAGAACCATTTGGTTTGCACCCTGAAAATTATTCCAGATCTCCTTTATCTTTTCTGATTTATCGTTTGAAATCATGAGTATTATTGTT
>JAHDSE010000150.1 GCA_018432955.1 Syntrophomonadaceae bacterium | reverse complement strand
CCGTCCCCCTGGTCTGGTAAAAACACCTCATTTATTAATGAATTTTGTTGCTGGTTTGCAGGGAAATGCATCAATCCGTCGAATGAATAATAGATTAAGGATTTCTGCTGAAAGATTTCTCTCGTTTTGAAATATATATTTATGAAAGGAGCGGTTAAGCTTGAGAAAAATTTATACAGTAAAAAAGATTTCCACCATAATGCTTATCGTTTTTGTATTTTCCATTGCTTTTATGGCTAATACCAAATCAGTTTCCGCAGACAATCGGTATAGTTCCTTTAATGATGTTCAAGACAGCCACTGGGCATTAAAACATATAGTAAAAATGAACCTTCGGGGGGTAGTCACCGGTTATGAAGATAATACCTTTGCCCCTGACAAAAGTGTTACCCAGTTGGAAGCAGTTTTAATGGCTGTACGGAATATGAACGTCCAGGATGAGCTGTTGAGCACAAATATTTCGCAGGATCTGCCGTTCACCGTTCCTGAATGGGCCCGGGAGAAGTTTAAGAAGGAACTCTTCTTCGCCTTGCAGGCAGGCTTGATAGTCCCTGCAGAGGATAATTTTGAGGCATCATCCAATGCCACCCGGGCATGGATGACGCAATTGATGGTACGCATGATAGACAAGGACAGCGAAGCCTCATTACTGGCTTATCAAACTCCGAGTTTTACCGACTTTGCAGACATTCCCCGCTGGGCACTGGGATATATCAATACCGCAATAAAATATGACCTGATTTCAGGTTTTCCAGATAACAGCTTCAGACCAAGCGACTCTGTTACCCGAGCACAGAGTGTAGCTTTGCTAAGCCGCAGTGAGCAATATCTCACCGCTGATGAAAATTCCCTGGAAGGTAAGATACTCAATCTCTCAGGATCTCGATTGAGTATTTCCAGCAATGGCACAGTAAAAAGCTATGATATAACCGCAAACACTGTGGTATTCAACAGCAATGATCTACCCTGTGATTGGATTGAGCTTAGTATCAATGATACGGTCAGAATACTTTTCGATGGCGCAAAAGTCATATACGTAGACGTAATACAAGAAGATACTTCAGTTGCCCAGATTTCCGGCACAGTCCTCTACGTCATCCCTGCTGAAAACCTGATAGTAGTCAAGGATCAGGAGGGTGATATACATACCAAAAACCTGGATCCTGATGCCGTTTGCGTAAATCAATCAGGAATTACTATTGATATTTCCCAAATACAGAGCGGATACCAGGTTCAACTGGGGTTGAATGCCGAAGGTAAGATAATAAACCTTCAGGTGTCCGGTGCTGATAAGAATATTTCTGACAGTGGTACTATATACGCCATTGATACAGAGCAAAAATTGATAATAATAGAATCAAAACTGAGCGGGTTCAAGTCTTTTCAGTATGATGAATACCTGCAGATAATAATAGGAAACCAGCGTTTTTCCACAATAGCTGACTTGCAGATAGGTGATGAAGTAAAGATCAAAGCTATCGGCAGTCTCCTGACAGACATCGAATTTGTGAAAGCCCAGCAGGATATGAGCATCTCCGGTAAAATTCTGCTCAACTCTCCTGAAAAGCAATTGCTGGTAATAGAACAGGATTCAGGGATCTATACTTTTTCACTTGCAAACACTGTCACCATTAAAATACCGGGCAAGGTATCACCGGATATTTATGCTCTAGCTCCGGATGATATGGTAGATCTACAGCTTGAAGACGGAAAAATCGTTTCCATTACCGTGAATAACCGCTATGTTCAGGACACCCGGAGCGGGACTATTTTTGCGGTTGACGCCACAAATTCCATCATCACCATTAAGACTGATAGCGACCAACTGGAAACTTTTGAAGTAAACAAAGCGGCCAGGATAGTAATAGATAATAGCAAGAATGCTCTGCTCTCTGACCTGGAGCAGGATACGAAAGTAGAATTTGAACTCCTGGACGACAAAATAATCTATCTGGAAACCTGTAATACAATAAAAGGTTATCTTGCCTCAATAAATGCTGACCGTAACATAATTTCCATTAAAACATCTGCTTCCAAAGCGGAAACCTATATCCTGGCAGATAATGTCGATGTATATAAAGAAGGTGTAAGTCGTCCTGACCTGTATGATATAAACAATAATGACTATGTAGAATTAAAATTGGATGACGATCTTGTCAGCATGATTAAGGTACAAAACATATGCATTTACGAAATTTTACGGATTTATGAAAGCTCGGAGAGATTAAGGGTAGAAGATGAAGATGGAGACGCTCGAAATCTGTATCTGGATTCAGGCGTAGATATTTCAATATCAGGCATATCAGGTATTTCTTCCCCTGATATCGAAGACTTAAACGAAGGTGATACTATACGGGCTACTTTCCTGGGATATGATTTGATCAAACTGGAGGTAATACCAGTTGTTTATGGTGAAATAACTGCCATCAATTCTTATTCCAAAACAATTTCTGTCAGGTCTTTTGAAGGTGATCTTTATAACTATGAATTTGATTCCGGTACCGAAATAATTGACAATATCCAAACTTACTATAGCCTCAATGCTCTGGCAACAGGAGATCGGGTAAAAATAAAGGAAAATGTCGAAAGAGAAACCCGTTTCTACATTATGACTAAAGTGAGTGCGAGTTATGTGAGTGTAAATGATGATACCGACAAGGTCTATGTGAAGAAAAACGGCAGTTATGTTTACTATTATCTGGCTTCCCCGGTATATATTCATTCTTCCGGGCAAAGCCTGAGCTTCAGGCATCTGGAAAAAAATGATTTTATCGACCTGTATATCTATGATGACCGGGTTTACGAAATCGATAAAATATATTAATTATAGTTGGTGACCAGGGGGACGGTTCTTGTGGCTTTTAGCTGGTTCTGTGAACCAGCTAAAAGCCACAAGAACCGTCCCCCTGGTCACCAACT
>JAHDSE010000070.1 GCA_018432955.1 Syntrophomonadaceae bacterium | reverse complement strand
TTCCTGGTAGCTGTCGCTGTCCCTTTGAGTCGGACGGTTTTGAAATCTTAATTCCTGGTAGCTGTCGCTGTCCCTTTGAGTCGGACGGTTTTGAAATCTTAATTCCTGGTAGCTGTCGCTGTCCCTTTGAGTCGGACGGTTATTAAACTTTAAGTCTGTATGGAGAGGCTGATGCTGTCCATTTCTTCCCTGACTGGCTATAAACTGTCTCCGGGGTCCCTTTTTAATGGCTTGAGCACTTAACCAGCCATTTTTCTTTTCTGCCTCCCGGGAAATAGCAGGCGCCTGATTGTTCTCCGCTTCCTGTTCATACTGATCACCCGCCTGGCCGACTGTAAGCTTGGCTTGAATTATCTGTCCTACGGAACGATTCCCCAGTATCCTATGTAAACCCAGAATCTGCGTTGAAGAAGCGGAAAACGGATTGATAGCTGCATATTGCCATCCTGTGATACCTTGTCCTTCCAGGGTTTCGTGATTTAAGTTCCGATCCCTATCGAGCCTGGAATTGCTATTCTGACCCGATTTATTGGTACTTTCTTGCTCTGTCACTGTCACCCGTTCTGGCATATGTATTCCCTCCAAGCATATCTGTGTTCCTGATTCTTCAATAATCCCTGGCAATCCGAATCCTATAAGCCTCTCTATTGAAAAACATCATATTGAAATATTGGATATTTAACGTATAAAATCCTTTTTTTCTTTATTTATAATATACTTTTTTATTCCATAAACTTAAACATATGTTTTCAACCCATTGCTACATTTTTCGGTCAGGAAACGATGTTCTGGGCTAATTGTTTAGCAGCCCAGGTTAAGGTTTATTCTCTTGCTTTAAAACAGATAAGTTATCTATGACATCATACTGATCTTTGTCAAGATCTTCAAAGTGCCACCATTCTGTTCGAATACTCCTGAAACCATGTTTCAGCATTATTTCTTCGAGCAAGCGGGCATTTAAAGCTTCAATTTCATCTACATCATCATAACTGCGATCGGCCTGCGGGCTGAAGTCGTCGAAGGCGCTTGGCATAGGTATTTCCACCCCGAACCGGTCAAGCAGGGTGACATCTACCGCACAGCCCCGCGAGTGTTTGGAATACCCCTGGTGAGGATCAGCCACAAAATTCGGGTCAGGGCATATTTCCCATAGTTTAAACTGTGCTTGCAATGGCCGGTAAGCATCCCAAACTTTCAGCCTATAACCCCGCTTCAGAAAATCTAACTGGGCTTTCCTGAGTTTATCAGCAGTACCCTTGCGTAAAAGCGCAAATGAATTCTCGTAGACTTTCTCTCCAAATACATTCCTGTCTGTGGCATAGCGCAAATCAACTGCCAGAAACGGAACATACGCATCGAGAAGCACGAACTCATTCTGTGAATTCTCTTCTGCCTCCTGCCTTATCAAAGTTTGGCTTTGGCTTTTGTCCATGCTATTGATAGTATTCAGGCACTGCAGAACCAATAATATAATTATAAAAAAAGCAATTCCTATCCATAAGCAGAAGCGCCGGTTAGCAAAAGCTCGCAAAATTACTTTACTCCCTCCTCAGTTTGTCTCTGTTCTTCTTTCAGTATTTCTTACAAACCTTTAGACTATTAATATATATGTTTTGAGAGAGCATTTTAGCCGAGTCTTTATAATAAGCTTGTTAATCAAGTACTCTTTAAACCTGGTCCAAATCTTTTATATACTCGGGCATTTCCTCCAGTTTGATCTGGCTGCGCATAAAACTACCGGTTCCCCATGCAGCCAGTTTCCCTTTTGCATCATAGAGGTTGGATTCAGCAATAAAGAGGGTTCGCGTCTTCTCTTTGACCTTGCCCTCAGCCCTTGCTATTCCCTGGCCCACCGGTCTGATAAGATTAATATTAAAAAATATCGTATAAACCATATAATCCCTGACCATAGAATTTACGGCAAAAAAAGCAGCATCATCGAGTAGCTTAAAATACACTGAACCATGCATAGCCCCTGCACCATGAAAATGTTTTTCCATTACCCGCGTACTTATGATCGCCTGTTCCCTGCTAATCTCGATAGTATTTTCCTGGTAGAGCTGTTGGTTATACGGAGCCTTGAGGAACATACGTTCAAGACGTTTGAAATGTTCATTTTCTATCATAAAATATTTACCTCCTCCAAAATCCAAGTCAGCAGCTTATCCAGCCCTTCGGTAGACATTAATCCCCCATCATTAACAACCATTCACCGTTATTCATAATAATCTCTCTTGTCTCTGAGCACTTATTGCTATTATTTTACTAAATACCAGACTGCTTGTATTAAGAATTAGTAATATACATAAAAATAAGGCTAAGATATTCGATACTTATCTTAGCCAATTATACAGCAGGAAATATTTTTTTCTTCCTTTAACTCACCTTCAGATTACAATCTTATCTTAGTTCATAATGCATGGAATCACTGTAAGAATTGCCCCAGCTAAAGCCGGCAGGTTTAAATGCCTTCTCCCAGAGTATTAAATTGGGATCACAGGGCTCTTTCTCAGGATTAACATATCTGAAATGATCACTCGCATTGATGTCGATGGCTATTCCCCATGAATGCCTGCTCAAGCCCTTGCTGCTATTCCAGTTAACATGCCTGGGTACAAACGTTCCATCCATAGTCCTGATAAGGCTTAATAGCGGAACCTCTTTACCGTTTATATTTGCAGTACCATTCTTGATATGGTTGAAGGCAGCCAGGAAATTATCTTTGGCCTCTTTATGTACCTGTACTTTCCGGTTTAAGCCCGGCAGGGTTATAGTTACAATGTTTTCAGCAACCCACCCGGGATCTATTTCAATTCTTCCGTCAGCCTTATCTCTGTAATAGAACTGCCCAAAAGTTCCTTGAAACTTACTCAGTTTCGGATACTTTTGCTTATCTACTCCAGTATTAACAGTATCTGCAGTATTCGCTACAGCACGCGACACCGTTGTTCCCTCATCCTTGGATTTACTGGCGACAGGCTGCAAAGAGTTAACAGACAGACTGCCTTCTACCGATTCTTTTTTGACCTCTTCCTTAATAACAACATTTAGCAGCTCTTCACCGGTTTTTTCTCCATCACACGCTATTACCTTTATCTCGTACTCTCCAGGATTAAAACCGCTGGTATTCCAATGGTATTTTATGGTATCCCCATCCACTTTGCTTTTTAAGCTCTTATTAATATATAGCTCCATATACTCAACCTGTTGTTCATCCGCAGCAGTGGCAGCAATAGTCTCCACGCTTCCCCGGCTGATACTTGACAGTTCAGGAGCAGTAATAGAGACTGTGGGGCCAGCTTCATTTATCACTGGAAGAACAAATTCCTTAATATCCCCGTAGCCGCAACCTTTGTCATTTATTGCATATGCCTGATAGTAGTATGTATTCCCGGCCTCTAAGCCGTTAATGGTAGTGGAAAATGAGGAATCTTTCTTAATGGAGCTCTTGAAGTTTTTCATTTTATCCAGGCTCCTGCTTGTCCCCCATTTAAGGCCATAAATATCTATCTCTTTTCCCCCGCTATCTTTTAGCAAACCACTTAACGTAACCTTGTTCTCCTGAACATCTGCTTCTACCGTTTCTACCAGCGGTTCTGTTGCCTTAACTGACTGATAGCCAGTAAAAGAGATATAAAACACCAGTATTATAACAGCCAAAATCCCAAATACTTTTTTATACATTACGTTCCTCCAGTTATATTTCTCCAGTAAGGACATACTTGCATTTATGCTTTTGACGAATTTTGTCGTTATATGGTTGCTGGTATATTATTCCTGATTAGACAAAAAAGCACCGGGGGAGAGTTCTGCTCTGTTGCTAACGAACGCAGCACCTTCCCCTCGGTGCTTCTCAATAGCCTGTAAGGCTAAAATGGCAGCTATTTTGTCCCATTATGATTATTCACTTAAGCATAGATTAAGCAAAAGAAGAAAACCATACTTTTACCGCCAGGAGCAAATATATTTTTCGCTGATATCTATGGCACTGAATATGCAGAATCCCATAAAGCTCAAAATAACAATGCCGGCATACATATCGAGATAATTTACCCGCATCCACGAATCCATAATAAAATATCCCATACCGAATTCAGTCCCAAAGGTTTCAGTAAAAAATAAAATGGATACCGCCGTACCCAGAGCCAGTCTGGTGGCAGTCAAAACCTCGGGAAGTGAAGCAGGGATTATTACTTCGGTAAAAGTTTGTAATTTACTGGCACCCAGAGATTGCAGGGAACGGAAAATCTCCTGGGGAATGCCTTTAACGGCATCCCGGGAAGTGATTATGATCTGGAATATTATTATCAATACTATCATCATCAGCTTGGAGGTTTCACCCAGGCCGAACAGCAGCATAATTATGGGAAGCAGTGCAATCTTGGGAATGGGATAGGTAAAGTAGACCAATGGCGACAGTACTTTGTCGATTTTGTCAAAATAGCCCATTAAATAACCCAGGGGAACTCCTATAATTATAGATATGGCTATTCCGCCCAAAATCCTGCCCAGACTGTAAAGAAGGTGTATTTCCATTTTGCTTTCAAATATCTCTATAATATGGATGAATACCGCAAATGGAGATGGAATAATGGGGATTTTTAACACCCAGGATACTGCATACCACAGTATAATTACAACTAGCAGACCATACAGAGCTCCCAGCCATTTATCTCTTGAAAGCAAGTTTTATCATCCTTTATCCAATGTTTTTCTCAACTTCATTGACATATCATAATACTCGTCTCTATATCGCAAATTGTCAGCTTGAAAACAAGGGTTTTCCAAAACTTCCAGTATCCTTCCCGGAGACGGTGAAAAAACCACGATTTTGCTGCCCAGATAGAGGGCTTCATCCACACTGTGAGTAATAAAAACCGTAGTCACGCTGTTCTCTTTCCAGATATTCAAAAAGAGTTCCTGCATTTCCTCCCGGGTAATCGCATCCAGGGCAGAAAATGGCTCATCCATCAATAACAAATCAGGCTTCAATATGAAAGCCCGGGCAATAGCAACCCTCTGCTGTTGCCCTCCGCTCAGTTCTTTGGGGTACCTGTTCAAAAGTGTCTCAATACCTAATTTTTTTAAAATATAAATGCCGTATTCATCCAGAACCTTCTCACGGTCTTTTATTTTAATCCCCAGCATTATATTTTTATAGATATTTTTCCAGGGTAAAAGCCCATAGTTCTGAAGTATCAGCCCTATGCGCTGTGTTTTGGGATTGATATCCCGGCCATCCACCAGGACATTCCCCGCATAATCTTTCAGTATACCTGATAAAACATAGAGAAATGTTGATTTACCACAGCCTGATGGTCCAATAAAGGTATAAATATCACCACTATTGATATCAATATTTAATCTGTCGAGGGCCAGGATTTCTTGATTTTTCCCCTGGTATTTCACTGAAAGATCCTTGATTTCAATCACTCAATCATTACCTCATAATTATTTCTTCGACCAGATCATTATACTCATAGCTTCCTTTTATGAGCTCTTTATCTTTCATCCAGCGAACAACATCGGCGACAATTTCTTCCTCCGGCAGTTTGGCTTCAGTGTACTGCGGGAGTTCTATGGATTCTTTGAGTCCCTCGGGGAATCCCTGTTCTTCTATAATGAAATCAATGTAGTCGGCCACAGGGGCTTTTTGCAGATAATCTACGGCTTCATTATACGCCTGGAAAACCGCTTTGATCTCTTCTGGACTCTCCTGCAGGCTTTTGGACGTAAAAGCTATGACCCCGGCCTTCTTTGCCATCTGATCCGTACAGTGCAATACCCTGGCCCCATTTTTTACCGCCAGACCGGCCAGAGGTTCGGGTAAAATAATAGCATCAACCTTCCCCCCCTGAAGCATTTCCAAGCGAGTGGGTATCTGCGGAATAGCAACCTTATTGATGACCTCAAAGTCAATCCGGGCAGCTTCCAGCATTTTATCAGTAGTATATTCCATTATAGTATTGCTTGACATGCCAATACTTTTGCCTTTAAGATCCTCCATGGAATCAATATCCGAAGCCTGTCCGGCCAGCAGTTTGATATTTCCATCATTTTTGCAAATTATCTTAAGATTTATTCCTCCCTCATTGGCAAAGACCACAGCCAGAATATCGGATACAGCACCATCCAATTCCCCGCTCTGCAAAGCACTGTCCCTGTCCCGGGCACTCTTGAAATGTTCTATATTAACCTTGACTCCCTCTTTTCTAAAATAGCCGTTTTTCTCCGCTATAATCAACGGTATGGATTCAACATCAGGCATAACCCCGATATTGATAATCTTTTCCGGCATTGAGACCTTCTCGTTCTGTCCACAGCCTATAAAAGCCATACTGCTAATAGCAATTAGTAAACAAACCAAAATCTTTTTCATCTTGTTCTCTCCTAATCTTTTTACAATTTACATAAAGTCCGGCATCCTTCATGATTATCTGCCAATCATTTTAATACATCATCCTCCATAAAACCAGATATTTTATCGCAAGATGGGAAAGCACCTGTATGGCAAACTGAAATATTTACTCTCAAAAAACCCCTGCAATAATTAAAATGTGCTTATTATTAAGACGTTGGATTCCATTAATTGCAGCTTTCCCATCACTTTTAAAGATAACTGTAAAATATAGTGTATAATTGAATAATATTATCTATAGAGGATATGACCGAAGATGAATGACACAACCAAGCAATTCACCAACCGCTTTCAGCGATATATTGCCAGAAAAGAAAAAATGGATAGCTATGCTGATAAATTAAGCAATCTGCGATTCTTGTTCTTCCTGGCTGCCGCTTCCTTGATTGTTCTGGCTTTTATTTATGCCGGCAAAGTATATGGATATGCTATATTGAGTATTTCAGTCTTGCTATTCATAATTTTAATAGTCAAACATGACAGAGCCATTAATGAAGCCAATCGCTATCACAAGATGGCGGAAATCAATCAAAAATGTCTGCAAAGAGTCAACGGGGATTGGACTGGTTTTCCCGATGACGGCCATGAATATGCAAATCCGCATCACGGCTATATCAATGATCTGGATATTTTCGGACCGGCATCTCTTTTTCAATGGATAAACACAGCCCACACCTATCATGGCAGAAAATTGCTTGAGCAATTGTTGGCAAACCCTGACAAGGACATAGAGAACATAAAAAAAAGACAAGAGGCCATAAAAGAGCTGTCATCAGAATTGGACTTTTGTCAGGATCTGCAATGTGAAGCTATGGACAGTAGGGATTTTAGTAAAAGTCCGGAAAAGCTATTGAGCTACGCAGAAAACGGGGCAAGCTTGTTTAAATGGACATGGCTTAAATACATATTTTATCTCTTACCATTCATAACTATATCATCATTCCTCGTATGGTATTTCGGCCGATTGTATTCCCTTTATATCCCCTCATCATTCTTAATGATACAACTGCTTATTAATTTTCTTGGATACCGCAAAGTAAATACCATACTGAGCAATGTCTATACCTACAAGACCTGGATTGAGATCTATCAACGTTTGCTGGCAGTTGTGGAAAAGCAAGAATTTGCTGATGATTACCTCCTGGGATTAAAATCAGCTCTCTTTAACAAGGGAGAATCCGCATCACAACAAATAAAACACCTGGATAAAATAGTTGGAGCGGTTGCTTTCCGATTTAATCCCCTTGTTCATGTTCTTATCAACAATATACTTTTTTGGGATTTCCACTGCATATTCGCATTGGAAAAATGGCAGAAAAAATCGGGAGCTTCATTAAGAAAATGGCTTCAAACTATCGGTATGTTTGAAGCTTTATCCAGTATGGCTCTAATTTCCCAGCTAAACCCTCAGTGGTGTTATCCCGGCTTTGAAACTGAGCAGTTGTTTGTTGCAGCTGAAGACTTGGGACATCCCTTAATCAATGAAAAAGATAGAGTTGTAAACAGCCTGGAAATCAAGGAGCAGCTATTTATAGTTTCCGGGTCCAACATGTCGGGAAAGACAACCCTCCTAAGAACCATAGGAATAAATCTGGTCCTGGCTTATGCAGGTGCCCCGGTGTGTGCGAGGGAATTTTCCTGCTCTATTATGGATATTTTCACCTCAATGAGAATAAGTGACGACCTGAACAGTGGAATATCAACCTTTTATGCCGAGTTGTTGCGCATCAAGATGATTATCGATAATTCTCACAAAGAAAAACCCATGATATTTTTAATCGATGAAGTTTTCAGGGGGACCAATTCCCAGGACAGGCTGGAAGGTGCCAGGAATGTTCTCATGAATCTAAACAAGCCCTGGATTATAGGTCTTACATCTACCCATGACCTGGCACTCTGTGATCTGGAAAACGACAAAAGCGGCCGGATAAAAAACTATCATTTTACGGAAAGCTATTCAGGAAATGAAATAATTTTTGACTATATACTCCGGCCAGGACGCTGTAAAACTACTAATGCCAGGTACCTGATGAAAATGGTCGGCATAGACTTATTAACACATTAATCCCTATCCGCTAATTTGCCTATTTTTACTTTATGTATAAGCTACAACGATCACCTGCATTAATCAAGCTGATATTTATCCTGTTACTTTAAAAAACTTTTGACTCCTGCCCTGGGTCAGGGTATATACTTACGCTTAAGGTGGGATAAGGATTGGAAACACGTTTAAGACGAATTGCGATATAGTTGTTATAATTTGTTTTAAAATAGATATTGACCTTGACGTTGCGTAAAGGTTTATAGTCTTCTTATGAGGAGGCGAGAGGGTGGAATATACAGTACAAAAATTGGCCCGCCTGGCAGGCATCAGCAGCAGAACACTTCGGTATTATGATGAAATAGGAATTCTTAAGCCGGCAAGAATCAGTTCATCGGGATACCGAATATATGCTCAGGCTGAAGTAGACAGACTGCAGCAGATTCTTTTTTTCAGAGAGCTGGGTTTGAGCCTGGAGCGGATCAAAGACATCATAAACACACCATCTTTTGATGAATTAAGGGCACTGAAAGAACACCGTGAGAAACTCCTCGAAAAAAGAGCGCAGCTGGATTTATTGATTGCCAATGTTAATAAGACCATAGCTGTTAACGAAGGGAGCATTACTATGACTGATAAAGAAAAGTTTGCCGGCTTCAAGCAAAAACTGATTGACGATAATGAGAAAACCTATGGCAAAGAAATACGGGCAAAATATGGAGATGAGAAAATCAATCAGTCCAATGAGAGGCTTATGGGAATGAACGAAAAGCAATATGCCAAATGGGAAGAACTGGGGCTTAGAGTGATTGAAAGCCTGAAAAAAGCCGTTGCTACTGGCGATCCAGCCGGTGAGCTTGCCCAGATGACCGCGGATCTACACCGCCAATGGCTTATTTATACCTGGGACAGCTACAGTAAAGAGGCACATGCCGGCCTGGCACAGATGTACGTGGCCGATGAGAGATTTGCTGCCTTTTATAACGAGAAGCAGGCAGGTGGAGCCGAGTTCCTGAGAGATGCCATTCTAATCTATACCGGGACAAATAAATAGAACGGGGGTTTTTCTGCTGGTCTTTCAGCACTCCCTCAAGGTAGTTGTCTGAAAGATCAGCAATATCCCGGCTAATTAAGGTTCTGAACATGCTTTCAGTCTAGTTGTCTTTAACAAAAACTACCTTGCCGTTTTCAATGCGCACCAGCAAAACATCTTCAATAGTCTTATAAAGTACTTTGCCTTCACTGTTTATAATCATCATTTTATAAAGCGACTCACTTTCTTTATCAAAAATGGCCAGCAGATAACCGTTTTGCACTTCGAGTTTATTAAGTTTGCCTCCCGGATTGATTGCATCTTCACTGCCAATTGTATAAAGCTGATTGTCCTCCACTAATGAGTAATATACTTTCCCCCGCAAAACCTCATACAATCCTACCGCTTTATCAAGCAGCAATTCCGCCTGGCCTCCGCCAAGGGGAACCCGGTAAAGGTGCTGATGGCGGTCAGTAAAATATATCTGTTCATCAATTATTTTAAAATCCGCCGCTTCTTCGGGGCACAGTCTGACAGTTTCATTGCTGTTGATATTGACCCTGTAAATGCCGGTCGTATTTGCAGGATTATCGTTATTATAATGATCAGAATAGCCCAGTACATATATTTCATCATCAATTAAATATAGATCATGACTGGTTCTTGCTGACTTCCCTTCACCTTCGCTTACAATGAAAAATCCGAAACAAGTATCCGGGTCGCCCACATTCACATACTCACTTGTCCCTGTCTCTTTTAGCTGCAAATTGTTGGGATATGCGGGACATCCATGAGCAACCCGGATGGTATACTTATCATATATCTTCAAAGCTGAATAGCCGTTGTCAATTACCAGGCTTGACCCGTCCTCCCTGAGCCAGACAAGATGGTCGGAACCCATTGTGGCTCCGCCGGTATGATATTTCAGGATGGCTTTCCCGTTGTCGGTCTGCAGAGATGATAAAACATAAGTACAGTCAAAATAAGCAGAATAATTTAAAGGCAACTGGTAGACTTCTCTGCTCTCGGAAGGATTGGATACCGGCACCTGGTATATCTTGCCGCCGGCTCCTTCATAATAAAAATAGTCGCCGGCCATTGTAAACGCGCCTTTGCCCCCGATTTCACGGTCGACAATAGGAAGTGTCAACTGCCCGGCAGCGGCACTGCCGGCAGATGAATTTACCAGCAAACCGTTATTTTCGTCAAAGGAATATTCCCAGCCGAACTCGTCAACAGCAAATCTCCAGGTCAGCGGGAAATAAGTAACATTCCTGAATAGCAGCAGCGGATACTCTTCACTGCTGTTATCAATTCCCTTCCCGTTGACGGTGATCTTGAACGGAGCTACCCGGGCCGTATAAACATTATTGTTCTTGACTGAGCTTTCATGCTGGCAGTATTCCCAGTTAACATCGCTTTTTACTATTGTAAGCCCTGTCCCGCTGTTCCAGACGCTTTCCAGCCCCATGAACCTGCTGTCATAATAAGTCATGGGAAAATAGCTAATACCTTTATACACTATTAACGGATATTGTCTATAGCTGTTTTCAATGACCATTCCATTCAGGCTTACTTTAAAATCCGGCAAAGTGACTTTCACGCTTGATGAAGCAAAGGCTGTTTCTCCTGGTAACAGCAAATAAATCAGCATCATCATGAGCAATAATATCCCTGTTCTTCTTCTCATTTGACCACCTCTTTTTCCCCATTAATTGATTGCTTGTATTCTTGTAAATTCTCTTTGAATATAGCGAGAAGTTCCTCGCTTTCATTCATAAAGTACGGTCGGGCAATATTGCCCTCTGAATCAAAATCACAGCCGTTCCACCAGATGGCTATTTTAATATTGGGATAACGGCTGATGTTTTTAAACATATCAACCACCCACTGTTCCTTATCTAAACCTATACTGCTGCAGGCAAATTCGGTAATCATCATCGGTTTGTCATATAGGGATATTGCTTTTTGATATAAAGGGTCGTATATTTGGGTGAAACTGCGCCAGGTCTCCCCTTTATAATAAGTACCGGTATTATATCCGGTCAACCCGACCACATCCACATATTTGTCACCGGGATAGTACATAATCTCGTTATTCCATTTGAAATTGGGAAAAGATTTTTCATTGGGATTCCAAACCCAAATCACGTTGTCCGCTCCGGCATCTTCAAAAATACTGTATATGTATTTATAGAGTTCCTTAAACAAATCCGTATCCCGGGAGGTATGATAAGAAGAATAAGCGCACCAGTCGCCGTTCATCTCATTGAATGGTCTGAATAATACCGGATGAGCAAAATCAACCACATCTTTGGCATATGCTTTTAAAAATCCGTCATATTTTCCATTCAAGATTTCATAGACCATATTATGCTCTCCTTCATCAACAGTGCTGGTCTGCAGGGTAAGTTCCACTATTTTCCCATCATCATAGGCCCTTTGCAGTACCTGTCCTACCATACACGGGTCGTACTCTGACTTCACATGTGAGTATAATAATATTATCGGAAAATCATAGTCTATTTTCTGTTCTAGTTTATGCAAATCTTCCATATGAAACAATGTTGAATGTTCAAAAATCCCCCAGCTTAGTTTGCTATTCTCTGCAAAATACTTTTCAAACGCCCGGGTAGTTTCCAGATTCCAATTCCTCTTCTCCACATGTTTAAACTGAGCAGTATTAGCTTTTTGGCTTGGTGTGAATGTATAGAAGTCTTTAATAATATCCATATAACCCCCACAGTTCTCCAGAGGCAAGTCGGACTTGAAAAGGAAGGTATATACTGCATCATTTGTCATAATATCTATACACGCGTAATAATTCTTATCATCGTCTAACTTAATCAATTTCTCGCGTGACCACTGCGCAACGTTGAGTTTCATTCCTTTCCAGAGCAGCTTCTCTGAACGCACTCGCAAATGGTCGCTTTGCTTAGTTAAAAAACGATTCGAATAATTAATGTAGGCCTCTGTCGACACTCCCTGCTGCCCGGTTATTTCTTTGTATATCTCAACTCTCCTGTGCTCATCTTCTAAAATCGACCTTATTCCCGGAAAACTCATATCAACTACTCTCATTTCCTTGGGTATGGAGATTCCATATCCGTCTACCTGGTTGACAAACCTGTTTTCCAAAGGACTGATCTCCTCCACATAGTATATCCCGCAATCAGCCGCAGCTGTATCAATTCCGTTATTCTTCCATAAGCTGCTCATCCCGCTCAGGATCAACCCACATACACACAGTAATATTATAATCGCATGTTTAGTACTCCTGCACATAAAAAACTACCTTCCTGTCTCCTATTATCTTTTAATCTAAGGCTTCTTCCAATTGATTCAGATCAATCACTACAAGTTCCGCACTATTGCCTGCCGGAGATTCCGCCTGTTTATCGGTATAATATTCCTGGCGGCTCTCTCCAATTGCGATACTTTGCTCAGCTCTTACGGGAGCAGCTTCTGAACCTGGTTTACTGGGGTTTTCCCCCTGACCGCCGGTTTGATCAACCGTATTGTAGTCTCCCGTTCCATTTTTACCATCAACAGATCTTTCGACAGACTGGTTCTGGGGCGGCTGGGCATTCAATGGCTTTGCACTGCCAATATTAAAAATTAGTCCAGACATCATCAGCAGTACTGCTATCATCGTCAAACTTGCAATTCCCCGCCTTTTCCTCTTACTTTCAAAAATGCCTTTTATCCTCAACTCAAGGTCTTCCCTGCTGCTACTGATGCCGCTTGAAAAAACCGGCCCCGCAATATTCTTGTCCTGTAGCGCCAGCTTGAGAATGAGTTCGCAGTAGCGTTTTTTACTGTCAAGATCGGCACCCTTCAATACATAATCATCACATGATCTTTCCATATCCTTGATGGCTTCTCTTGCCATTAAATGAACAAGGGGGTTAAACCAATGAATCGCGGTAGTAAGCATTAAAATAAGCTTGAAGCAAATATCATGCCTTTTATGGTGAACCAATTCGTGCCTGAATATCATGCTTAATTCAGCCGGTGGATATGATTCCGCCGGTAGTATCAGGGTTACCCTGACCATTCCAACTATCATTGGGCTCGATACCTTTTTACTAATTCTTACCGCTATATCTCGTTTGATATTGAGCATATATTTTTGCTCCATCAGCAGGTTTTCAATTTTATCGTCTGATGGCCTTCTGCTCCACCGTAATACGTTTCGGCGGAATCCAAGATAAGCTAATACTTCATAAGCAAGATAAGCCAAAACCCCAATCAAATAAAACACAAAGAAAATTTGTATCAGATTAATACCCGGCACGGCTAAGCCGCCTGTGCTTATTCCCGACAACTGCCCACCATCATCAATCACAGCGGAAGAACCCGCTACACTTAACACCGGGACAGGTACATGGATTGATAAAGGCACATAGTTACCCAGGGACACCGGCAATAGCGATCTTATCGCAACAACTATCCACAATAGGTAGCGCCAGCGGGCAGAATATCGCTTGTTCAGCACTGGCCCCAGGCATAATAATAATAGAATTATGGGACTAAGACTCAAGCTCAAGGCCAGTAGATTATAAAAGCAGTTTATCATTTCGCGACCTCGTCTACGTATTTCTTTAATTCTTCAAGATCCGCCTTGCTGATGGCATCTCCATCGTACAAAGAAGCTACCAGGCTCTTTAAAGAACTTCTGTGCATTCTCTCCAAAAAGGATTTGCTTTCTTTTTGCAGATATTCGGTTTCGCCTACCAGAGCTTTATAATAATTAAACCTTCCCTGTTTCGATGTTTCCAGGAATCCCCTGTCTACCAAACGCGACAGAAAATTCAAGACAGTAGTATTGGCCCAGCTTTTCTCTCCAGCGAGTTTTTCCATAATATAAGCAGACGATACCGCCTGACCCGCCTCCCAGATTATCATCATTATTTCCAATTCACTATCCGGCAATCTTTTAATGCTTTCCATTTCAGACCTCACTTTATAATTAGAATGATGTTTCATAAGTTAATAATCTCTTGACAAGCTCATTCTACAAATGTAGAATGAGCTTGTCAAGAGATTATTAACATTTATTCTATTGATTTATTTCAATACAAGAACTTGAGTAAATATTTCTTCCAAAATAATCCTGCTTGCCTTCGTTGCCTCTAATCATTTCTTTAATTTTTTCCAGGTTCGCTTTGCTCTTAATAGAAAAATTAAAACCGGGCTTTTATTGCCCGGTTTTAATTTTTATTGGTTGGGATTTCCTGCCGGTCCTTTTCCCCCGCCCTTTCCTTGGCCTTTACCTTTCCCTCTGGATCTTATCTTTTGACCAGGATACGGACAATCAGGATTGGGATTTTGTTTATCTGGCATTTTCTTAGACTCCTTTTAATATTAATTGTGTTTATTAATAATATCTTTTGCTAATATTTCGCCCATATTCATTAATTATGCTTGTTTCAGGCCTTAAAATATTTTTCTCAAGCAATCTGGATAAAGACTCACTTGCAAATCCCAATAATTTTTTATGGATATTCTTTCTATCTGGATATTTATGTTATTAATAAAATCAAAAGCATCAGCAAAAACTATTATTAACTTAAATTAGGAGGAAAATAGCATGGACAAAAATAAAAAACGGCCTGTCGACGAACGCGGTTTCTATAAAGACGGAGCTCAAAAAATGCAGGAAGATAAGAATGAGATGATTTTTCCTGAAGATAAAAACAATAAATAGCCTGCAGCCAATACAATAAAAACCATTGCCTGAAATTTAATAAAAAAAGAAATGCTTCTCTGCTTTTTGGCATATAAAGAAGCATTTCTATGTTATTATCTCTCCAAACCGCTGCCCTGGGACTTATTTCTCACTATGCATTATGCCTTTTTTAACAGAATTATCCATGCGTCTCTTTTTATATATTCAACTCCATTACAATCCTTTAACGCTTCTGGCAGAGATCAGCCAGGGAGCTGGAAATGGCTCCACCATTTTTTTACTGTTGACCCGCGATACCGCTATATGGATAGCTTCAGTACGCTCCAGGCCGTTTTCCCGGAGCAAAGCGGGAAGAGATGTTAGAATTTCAAAGTCCAGGGTATAGAATATAAATTCCATGAGCGGATTAACAGCCAGCAGAGTCTTTATTTCGCTGTCTATTCTGGGACTCGCTACTATAAACGCTATGTCCGGCACCGGCAGATTTTCCAGGATAGCAGCTTCCAGCGAATCAATAATTATTACGTTGTTCAGTCCGAATTTATCGACATTACACTTCATGGTATTCAGATCCCGGGGATCATACTCCACAGCAATAATATTGCCTTCAGCAGCAATAATCGCGGCCTCCACCGCGATGCTCTCACCGGAGATTATACATATATTATCCTTGTCCCCCAGATTGAGCTTACTCATTATAATAGCCCGGACTTCCCGGCACACATACTGAACAGAGCCGCAGGCAAAGCGGCTGTTCTCAATACCTATCTGATAATTTGTGGCAGCGTTGGGATTCAGAATCAACATGGCCGCGGAATAATTTATGCCGCGGTTGATCATGTCTGAGACCTTGTCATGTTTGATCTCGCCGGATGGGTCTGAGCCCTCATTGTACCAGATAACACAGTCTCCCAGTTCGGCATTCCACATATCATAAAAGATATCCGGATGTCCGGCATCCGTAAAGACCAGTACTGCCCGGGTGCTCATAACGGCCGGGATCAAGTTTTTATTTTCCCCTGTAATGTCCAGTATTTTCAGTTTTGCCAGGTTAATATCAACGTTCTCGGAAAAATACCGGAGCCAGGATAAAATGACCTCATTGCTAAACATAGTCTCTTCCACAGGCAAAACCTCCTTCGTTAAATTTATCATACCATATTTTCTGAGTATACTACCGCTCTTAGATTAAGATTTAAGCACCGCAACGTTCCAGCAGGCTTTCCCATTTTTGATCCACATATTTTTGTGCTTCTTCAATCATCCACTCATTGCCTTTCTGGAACATATGGCGGAATCTGCCCTGAGGGCGAAGAAAGTCTTCCACGGGCAGCTTTTTCTTCGGTGTATAGCTCAGACGCCATACCCCCTCCTCTACTTCATAAAGGGGCCAGACGCAGGTATCGACCGCCAGCTTGCTGATCTCCGCGAGCTTTTCCATGGGGTAATCCCAACCTCTGGGACATGGGGACAATATGTTCAAAAAGCAAGGACCTTCAGTATAAATGGCTTTATAAGACTTGCTGTGGAGATCCTTGAAATTGCCTATAGGGGCAGTCTGAGCCGCATAAGGAATATTATGAGCGACCAAAATCTCGGTCAGATCCTTTTTATTCTGTTTCTTGCCCTGCCCCACAGAACCTACGGGGGTAGTAGTCGTACGGGCAAAAAGAGGCGTTGAAGATGAACGCTGGATTCCGGTATTCATGTAAGCCTCGTTGTCATAGCATACATAGACCATGTCATGACCGCGTTCCATAGCGCCTGACAGGGATTGAAAACCAATATCATAAGTGCCGCCGTCACCGGCAAAAGTAATAAACTTGACGGTACCCTCCACCTTGCCGCGGCGTTTCAACGCCTTATAGGCTGCTTCCACTCCGGAACAGGTAGCCGCGGAATTCTCAAAAGCGGAATGAATATAGCTGTCCATATAGGCAGTGTAAGGATACATAAAGGTGGAGACCTCCAGACAACTGGTAGCATTAACCACCACTGCCCGGTCCTCTTTATCCAGGGCACGCAGAACCCCTGATACAATAACCCCGGCACCGCAGCCGGCGCAGAGTCGATGCCCTCCGGTGAGACGTACCGGTTTTTCTACCTCCCGTTTCAGGTTATATACCGTGCTCATACTATCTCCTCCTTTGACCTCTGTCCCATATGGGTATATAGCGGCCCAATCTCGCCGGTAACGGCAATATTCGCCAAACGGCCAAACACTTTTTCGACATCCTCGACCTTTAAGTCACGCCCGCCCAGACCAAAAACAATATTTATCATATGCGGGCGTTCCTTCAGATCATATAAGGCACTGCGGGTCTCGGCAAATAAAGGGCCTCCACTTCCAGAAAAACCCTCGGACTTATCCATGACCGCTACAGCCCTGGTCCCGGCCAGAGCCCGGACCAGTTCCTCGCCGGGGAAAGGACGAAATACTCTTATTTTTACCAGTCCCGCCTTCACGCCATCCTCCCGCAGCTTGTCAACAGCCGCTTTAGCGGTTCCGGCACTGGAACCCATCAGAACCAGAGCAAATTCTGCGTCTTCCATCCTGTATTCTTCAAACAGTCCATAACTTCGGCCGGAAATCTTTGCAAACTCGGCGGCCACCTCCAGTATGCGGGCCTTGGCCGCCTTCATCGCCTCTGCCTCCTGAACCTTGTGTTCCATGTAATAAGGACTGATATCGTACGGTCCTACCGCCAGCGGGTTTTCCTTTTTCAGCAGATAGTTTTCCGGCTTATATTCCCCGATAAAGCTGCGAACAGCATCCGTTTCCAAAAGCTCTATATTCTCTACCGCATGACTGGTAATAAAGCCATCCATACAGCTCATCACCGGTAAGCGCACACTCAGGTGTTCGCCTATAGGCATGGCCATGATAAAATTATCGTAGGCCTCCTGATTATTTTCGGCATAGATCTGTATCCAGCCCGAATCACGAGCTCCCATAGAGTCAGAATAGTCGTGGTTTATATTGATCGGCCCCGAAAGGGCCCGGTTGACACAGGCCAGGGTAATAGGCAAACGGCATGAAGCCGCTACGTACAAAAGCTCGTACATCAGTGCCAGCCCGCAGGAAGAAGTGGCGGAAACGGACCTGGCTCCCGCGGCCTGTGCCGCGATGCATACCGACATCGAACTGTGTTCAGATTCCACGGTTACGTATTCAGTATTCACCTCGCCGTTGGCCACATAATTGGCGAATTGTTCGGGAATCTCTGTAGAGGGAGTAATAGGAAAAGCTCCCATGACATCAGGATTTATTTGCTTCAGGGCATAAGCTACAGCCTCATTGCCGGAAAGACGGTGGCTCATCTGGGCACACCCCCAGACACCATGGTAATCGCCGGAAAGGGACATACTTCCGCACAGACGCCGCAGCCCTTGCAGTGCATATAGTCGAAGTCCAAACGCTTCCCGTCCTTCACCGGGATGGCACTGTCCGGGCAAAATGGGACACAGAGCATGCAGTGTTTACATGCTTCCGCGTGAAAAACCGGGGTGTTGGTTCGCCAGGTACCCGTATTGAAGGCCCTCGCAGTTCCTGCTTCATAGATTTCCCCACCGGGGGTCATATCCTGCCAGGGGGTATGTTCATTGATATCTTTCGCGTGAATCATCCCAGTCGCACCTCCTCCATGGATTTCTTCAACGTTGCCATGTTCCCCTCGATAAGCTGGGGCTTGGCGGCAAATTTATGTTTAAAGGACTCTTCTATATTCGCTAAAAAATGCCCGCTTTCCAAAACGCCGCTCACTTTAACCGCAGCAGCCAGCATAGGGGTATTTGGGAAATTACTGCCCAGAACTTCTTCAGAAATGCGGCGGGCATCTATGGTACAGACCTTTCCGGTCCATCCATTTAGCCTGGGGCGAATCTCCCGGGGAGAACTGGGAGTGTTAATGATTATCGCGCCATCCTCTTTCAGCCCTCCGGTAACATCGACACTGTCCAAGAGACTTTCATCCACCACGACCACATAGTCCGGATAGTAAATATTGGAATGAATATTACACCGTTTTTCACTGATGCGGTTATAAGCCGTAATAGGGGCTCCCATACGTTCCGGTCCATATTCCGGAAATCCCTGCACGTATTTCCCCTGTAAACCGGCCACATCCGCCAGCAACATGCAGGCCATTTTGGCTCCCTGTCCGCCCCGGCCATGCCAGCGGATTTCCACCATATCATTGCTTGCCATTGCTCTTTCCTCCAGTCATTATGATTTAAAATTGATAAAAGTAAAAAAGGCTTTCGTCCCATAAAAGGACGAAAGCCTGAAAGACATTCGCTGTACCACCCGTTAATAAATACAACATACCATCATATGCGTTCCCGGTGACGGGGGAAAACCGTCGAAGCCTACTGGATTACTCGTTCGGTCCGCAGCTCAGGAGTGATTTTCGGGTCCAGACTACTGGTACCGGGCTTCCACCCTCCCCGGCTCGCTAAAACGTTCGGCTGAAACGTACTCTCTCCGTCAATGCCTTTTGAAATTTTAAATTATAAATAAATATACCCACTTGAATATGTTTTGTCAATGACTTATCTGAATTTCAAGATAATTACAAAACCAGATGATATACACCGATTTGTGGTGTCAGATTCGCCAGGACAAGGAATGATAAAAACGGTTCTTCTTGTGTCTAAGCTTATTTTAATACTTGCCTACTGGGGTCTTTCCCATACCAGATACCCGGTAAAGGTTTTTCCCCTCAGTGAAACAGGAGGTGTGGCTAAGATCAATTTGCCATCCTCCAGGGAAGGAAACCGCTCAAAGCTTGTACCAACCCAATTGGGAATATAAGCGATTTCGATATTATGCAGAATACGGTCACTCAGGATCTCATATTTACCGGTATATGTCATAAATCCCTTGGCTAAGGCCAGCTTTTCCTCGTCGGGAAGCAATCCGAAGTCCTGGGTGGATATATCAGGCCGGTCGGTTCGAGTAATTATGGCAGACATATATCCGGCTTTGTCATAGATTATAATTCCGCTGGCCTCTTTGCCATAAGGATAAAAGCTGGAACCATCTTCAGCCTTATAAATAAAAGATGACAGTTTCCAACTACCTGCAATTTGTTCTAGTTCCATTAATACTACCTCCAATACAATAATTAATAATATGATTATTCGATGCCGCCTGACGTATATCCTGCCAGCAAATAAACTGGCAATGGACAGGATTCAAGATTGGCCGCTATTTAATTTGTCCAGTATTCGTGATTTTTTGCTATTATGGTATAATATTCATAAGCAAGAATAATACTACATATTCAAATCTTTAAGTAATAATTATATTTATTTACGCAGTATTCTGAGTCCGATTTATTTGAGAACACCAACGCCAGCAACTTGCTTAATAGGTAACAGGTTATCGCCATTAATTTGTTACTATTATTATTATAAAAGGAGTATATAAACATGCAGTGGGAAACCATTTCTTTTGAAAAACGAGACCGGATTGCGATTTTAACTCTTAACAAACCGGAAACCCTGAACGCTTTGACCTTTAAAATGGGAGAAGAAATTACCCAGGTTATTAACGACCTAAGGCATGACCGGGAAGCCCGAGTCTTGATAATTACTGGCCAGGGCCGTTCTTTTTCTTCGGGGGGAGACCTGAGATCTACTTTTGACATGTACAATGATCCCCCGGCTCAGGCTCAACAAAATGCCTTTAATTTTTACAAAAGCTTCCTTTCTATCAGGGACCTGGAAATTCCGACTATTGCGGTAATTCATGGACACACTATCGGTGCGGGTCTTTGTCTGGCAATGGCTTGCGATATGATAATAGCCAGTACTGCTACTAAAATATCCATGTCATTTATCAAAGTTGGTATTAATCCTGGCATGGGAGGAACTTACTTTTTGCCCCGTTTGATTGGGACTGCCAAAGCCATGGAAATGTGTCTGCTCGGCGAAGCCATCGATGCTCAGGAAGCGCTTCGTATAGGCTTAATAAATTACGTGGTTGAACCCGAACAACTTATGGATTTCTCTCTGGATTTTGCCGGCCGCATTGCTGATAATCCTCCTATAGCGGCACGTCTAATAAAGAAATCAATTTATCAAGGATTGAATAAGGACTTGGATGAGGTGTTGACTTTTGAATCCTTTGCCCAGGTAATCTGTTCTTCGACCAGAGACATGAAGGAAGCCATAGCCGCTTTCAAAGAAAAAAGGCCCCCCTCTTTTAAGGGAGATTAGTCGTGCCCACCGGCGGTAACGCTGGTATTTTCATGGGTATTTATAAATCAGCGCTGTAGTTCATTGTTTTTCTTTGCTTCCTATTAGGCTGTATAATCTCTAGAAATCCTGTGGTTGGCTACCCATTAACTGAGTAGCCAACCTTTTAATTCTATACTCCCATAAACAGCGCAATGTCGTCCTCTACCGTACCGATACCGGCAATGCCGAAGTTCTTAATTAGAACAGCTGCCACATTCGGGGAAAGGAAAGCCGGCAAGGTGGGTCCCAGATGAATATTCTTAACCCCCAGATATAGAAGTGCCAACAAAACAATAACGGCTTTTTGTTCATACCAGGAAATATTGTAGGAGATAGGGAGAGCATTGATATCCTCCAGCCCAAAGGCATCCTTTAATGCCATTGCGATCAGCACCAGCGAATAGGAATCATTGCACTGACCGGCATCAAGGACTCTCGGTATTCCTTCGATATCCCCCAGAGCCAGTTTGTTGTATCTGTATTTAGCACAACCGGCTGTTAAAATAACAGTATCCTGCGGCAATTTTTCAGCAAATTCTGTATAATAGGATCGGCTTTTCATCCTTCCGTCACAGCCAGCCATAACAAAGAAGCGTTTGATCTTTCCCATTTTTACCGCTTCCACAACTTTATCTGCAATCGCAAGCACAGCCTCATGCGCAAACCCGCCAAAGATCTCACCCTTTTCAAGTTCTTCAGGAGGATCACAGGTTTTAGCCATTTCTATGATAAGGGAGAAATCCTTGGATTCTGCTCCTATTCTATCAATGTGCTTGATTCCTTCATAGCCGGTAGAACCTGTTGTAAAGAGCCTATCCTTGTAACTATCCCGGGGAGGAATAACACAGTTCGTGGTCATCAAGATCGGTCCGTTGAATTTTTCAAACTCTTCATTTTGCTGCCACCAGGCATTTCCATAGTTGCCAACAAAGTGTGCATATTTCTTAAATGCAGGATAAGAATTTGCCGGGAGCATTTCACCGTGTGTATAGATATCTATACCGCTTCCTTCCGTTTGCCTAAGAAGTTCATCCAGGTCTCTGAGATCATGGCCGCTGATCAGTATGCCTGGATTATTGCGTACTCCAATATTCACCTTGGAGATTTCCGGGTTTCCGTACGTTAAAGTATTGGCTTTATCAAGCAAAGCCATGGCATCCACCCCATATTTGCCACATTCCATAACCAGCGCAATCAGATCATCGGCAGTTAATGAATCATCCAGGGTTGCTGCCAGCCCTTTTTGCATGAACATATACAAATCATCATCTTCATAGCCCAGGTTATAGGAATGTTCAGCATAGGCACCTATCCCTTTGAGTCCATAGGTCAGCAATTCGCGCAGGGAACGGATATCCTCATCCTTGGTCGAGAGTATCCCAACATTCTTTGCCTTATCCTTAAAATCCTCATCATTATCTGCCCACCAACCGGCTGCTTCTGGAACCATTTCAATGGATATGCCGGCGGATTCAAGTTTTCGCTTTAGTTCATCACGCAAAGCCAGGCCTTCTCTGATCTTTTCGCTAAAACGGGCATTGTCAAAGTTTGTATTAGTAATTGTCATAAACAGCCCTTCAAAGATAAAAACATTTACCTTTTTATCTTCTTCAATTCCATGTTCCCGGGCTTTAACCCCGTAAAAGGATAATCCCTTCAGTACATAGATTAAAAGATCCTGCAAATTAGCAAGGTCATCCCTTTTTCCGCAAACTCCCCTGACAGTACATCCAGTGTTTTTTGCCGTCTCCTGACATTGATAACAAAACATACTCATTCTCCATCATTCCTCCTTTTTGCTTTATCTAAAGTGGTTCATTCATTCACTCCTATCTGTCTTCTTGTGTTGTCGTCATGAGATCAGTATATTAGAATAAGAAAAAATAAGCCGTAACATTGGTTACCGATTAAAGGAGTTTTATTAACGATGAACTTGACATCAGCCCTTCAGAAAATCCCTCTGTTCAAAGACAAAACCCCGGAAGAGCTGTCCACACTCTTTCAGGGTTTACATATTGTTGTATCAAATTATCCCGCCGGCAAAGAAATCATAAGCGATGGTGAGCCTGCATCCCGCATGGGAATTGTCCTCTCCGGCAAGGTAGAGGCCCAAAAACTCTTTCCCTCCGGAAAAACAGTAACCATCGCCCGCTTCGGAGAATATGAATCCATTGCTGAAGCTGCAATTTTTGCCAGCCCCAATGTCCATCATGCCAATATTGTTGTCACTGAAGAGAGTGATATTCTGTTCATCTCCCGCGAGGATCTGCTCACTCTATTTTCCCGCGATTCCAGTCTCACCGAGAAGCTCCTGCATATTTTTGCTAATCGTATCATTTTGTTGAATCGGAAAATAGAAATGCTGTCATTGGGATCAGCCCGGCAGAGAATCGCACATTTTTTCCTTAAGGAAATGAAAAAACAACAATCCCGGAAACAGATTATCCTTCCCTTTTCAAAAAAGATCCTGGCCGAACATATTAATATGACCCGTCCTTCTCTGTCCAGGGAACTCGGCAAAATGTGTGATGCGGGATGGATTTCCATGTCCGGCCGAAAGATTACTATCCATAATTTGAGTGCACTGGAGGGTGTACTATTGTAAAACCGGTTAAAAAAGGGATAATTGACAAGATTCCATTGAGCATAATGGTTTCGATAACCCCATCCCCTGGAATTCTTCTCTTTATAATAAATAACCCTTTAACTATTTATGGCAGAATTACAAACTCATAAGACCAGAAGCAAAATCATTACGGCAAAGGCTCCACTAGTCTTCGCCGGGGTAGAGAGATGCTTTGTTATTTTGCATATCTTCCAGTATTCTTTTTAACTCTTCCAATTCCCATTCCAGTTTTTTGCAATACTTTTCTTGCTGCTCCAAACCATATTGTGCAATTGCCAGATCCTGTTCATGTTTAAAAATAAAACCTTTGATTTCTTCTATTTCTCTGTTACAGTCTGCCAGACTCTGCTGCACTTTTTCACCCCCATAATTTCTTGGATATCTAACAGTAAAATTCCACAGAAAAAAACATTTCCCTGCAAAAATCATAATCGAAAACAGCCTTGGGTATACCTATTATCATTTCACGATTATTAATCTATTTAAAATAATTATAATGTAATCATTAAGTAATTAGATTTTTGGAAAATGCATAATGAAACTGATGTAATTACAATTCGAAATTCCAAGGGCGCGAGACCTTCTGTTACCATTTTCAAACATGTGGGATTGCTAAAATAGTTGATCTCCATATATTGGTGGAGTACTTGCCATTTTATAATTGTCCCATAACCTCGCCCATTTTTGAAGTGTCATATCCACCCATGCCTTTAATTTCTTCTTTAAACTCGTCTGATCTCAAAATAGATAACAAGGTTTGAAAATTTGATTTTTCAAGATCATTTTTATATAACACCAAATCATAGCGTTCCTTTTTTAAAGGGATAAAATCAACTTTAGGTACCTGTAAAGCGGCTTTTTCAGAGCCCAATCCCACATCGGCAATTCCTCTGGCAACTGCACTGGCAACCGCAATATGGCTCATCTCTTCGTGTTCATAACCTTTTATGGTACGAGAATCAATGTTTAAATTGCGTAGACTTTCATCAAGCAGCACCCGTACTCCAGACCCTTTATCCCGGTTGACAAAGCTTATATCTGCCCTTGAAAGATCAGACCAGTCTTTTATAGCTTTAGGATTACCCGGAGCAATATAAAAGCCCTGTGTCCGATATACTAAATTGATAATAACCGTCCGTTGACCAGGCAAAAGTCTTCTGACATAAGGAATATTGTATTCCCCGGTTTCCCCATCCCATAAGTGAACCGCACTTACACTGGCTGTTCCTCGATAAAGTGACAGAAGACCATCTATGCTTCCGACATATGAACGCAATGAACGAAGTGACGGATTCCTCTTTTCCAGATATCGTGTCAGCACATCCAATACTATATCCTGTCCACAAATTATGAGTCCCTGATTCTCAATAATTAATTTTTCCAGCGAAACCTGAATGCTGGGAGCAGTAGTCTTTGTGGCCGGGCTGCCGGCATGCATATAAGCCTGAAGGTCTGTTTGGCTAACTCTGATTTTTTTGCCCACTCTATAAGAAGGAATTTCTCCACGTTTAAGCAGTTCATATACTGTTGATCTGGATATTTTTAATAATTTTCCTATTTCTTCTGGTGAATAAGATAAGGGATCTCTCATTTTATCACCTCGTGTAACACTAATAATTTCTTGCCATATAAAACATCTTGTCAAGTATTATAGCATACTATAAACTTAGGTTTAGTACCAGGTAGTGTTATTTAGTTATGATTAGCACAGATTTTAATTGTGTATGGTGTTATTTGTTAGATGTGTGGACCCATTGCAACTGATTCTAAAATTAATATTCCATCCAGCCATTTAAAGGCTTCAGGCTGATTTAGAAATAGAGAGGTAGGAATCAATGAGACAATACTGGCAATTTAATTTTTATGTTGATGGTCGTCAAAAGACGCGTTACTTTTATGGAACTCCAGCTGCTGCTGAAAGACGCGCAAAACGATATACTTGTGACAGCAGAGAACTACGTAGATTAAGTAAATCGAAAGCCCAATATCTTAAAGCAGAAAAAAACGCACGCTTTATAACTCTATAGTAGTCCAGAGTTTGGGCAAAACATCCTTTTATGAAAAAATATGAATTTATAAACGTTATTAAGTAAGGATGCTCTCTTTGTAAATAAGCGATCAACTTCATTAAAGCGGCTTTAGTGGATTATTTCCCAAAATTTCCTCCACTTCTTCATATCCTGCCGGGAACGCAAAGTTATAACGGGCTGGAAGGGCAAAAATGTATTGGCTATTGCGGCCAAGTTCTCTGGGCCCGATAGGTGCGGCTCCAATATGGAACGCTTTTTCTTGCAGTGAGTTCCACTGGGTAAGAGTAAACACCATGATGGGAATATCCTGGCGCTGGTTCTGCATTGTCCACTGGGGATGTCTGATGGAAATCATCGGGCCGGTTTCTACAGTCTGGGAACTTCCTGATGCAGTACCTTCCCATTGGTCAGTTACAATGGAATAACCCTGCCAGCTATCCGGCAATGAAAAGTTAAAACCATATTGTTTATTGGTGTATACAGTGCTATCCCCCTCATCATACGCACCTATATCCACGGCAGTAATGAGCCAGCTGTTTTCAATTTTCTCTGCTGTTACAGTAATGGGACGCCTGGCAGCAACACCACCGTTCACCATCTCTACACTGGTCATTTCAATAATGTGCCCTTCTATTTGATACCCAGAATCAGATAAGCTCTCCATCCCTGAAATCTTAATGCGCTCCGGCCACGGGCTTGAAAGCACCCGTCCCGGAATATTCTGCAGGTCTTTTTTCCATTTGGCCAAAAGCTCAGGAGAAACAAACTCGCTATAGTTCTCTTGTATACTATTTTTCACTACATTGTCCGGGGCCGACAGGGAGACATTTTTTAGTTTACTGCCAAAGTCTTCAATTAGTTTCACTACCAAGGTCTTATCATTGTTCTGATTGATAAACTGCAGGGGTATGGCAAATGTCCTTATCCCAGCTGCGTAGGGAGCAATTTCGTATTGTAGAAAATATACTATCAAATTGTTGTTTTCCAGGTAAAAGCCCTGGTCCCCGGTAATGCCTTTAAAACCATACTCTCCTGTAAAGTATAAGTCTGGATTCTGCTTAATTGCCCTCTGTACCTTTTCATTAATCATTGCAGTATAATCAAAATCATAAGCAAAAAAGTCCCCTAAGGATAGCTCCTCTCCGGTATTCAAATCTAAATTATAGGCCTTCCGTTCGGTCATGCCATGGGCTCCGCCGGTAAAGCTGTAATAGTCAACATAAAAGCTCAAGGTATTCTTGGTAATATAGTATTGATTAACTCGGCTCACCAGTGCATAGGTATGATAAGGCTCAGTTAGAATAAAATCTGAATTGGACTCGGCTTCTTTAATCATGGCCTTCTGCCGTTCCCGGGCATCATTTTCCAAGTGCAGGTTTAGTCTGCTTTGTATTTCTTCATTCTTTAAGCCTTTTATCACCGGAATATTTAAATCTATGTTTATCAATTGGGATTCACTTTTTTCTTCTTTAATCTCCAGCTTTATATCAGGAATTGCTTCAGCCTCCACCGGGTTTATTTCTATCAGTTTTACAACTTGATTTAAAACCCGTGCAAGTTCAGCCCTGGTTAAGGGATCATAAGGCCGAAACAGATTATTGTTACCCTGCATAATACCCGTATTGCTTACAAACACCATAGCATTGACATCTTCCTCGGCAAGCTCAGTGGTATCATCATACATCGGCATAAGCATAATCATAGGGACACTTATACCTTTGGCCTGAAAAGCCCGGTAAATTCCTCTGGCTGCTTCAATTCTGCTGACCTCTTCTTCTCCTTTAAGCTCTCCGTCTGAAGCAAATATATGGTTGATTGCTGCTAGAGTCACCGCTCCACTATACCATGCTTCATTTTCTAAATCATAGTAATAATCGCTGGCAAGCGGCTCTTTGATAAAGCGCATTGTCCCATAATCCAGATCAAAAGCCCGGTCCAACACTACTGCTAATTGATAGCGATTTACGTTTGCTTCAGGGGCAAACACTTTAAAACCCAACTTGTCCGTCCCCACACCCTGCATTAAGCCCCGGTTATAAGCGGTCTCGATTTCATTCTCAGCCCAATGCCCTCCAGTATCAATAAAAGTCCCCTTTAATAGTTTGGCACTGGATGTTCCACATAAACATAGCAAAAAACCTGCAATCAATAAAAACGTACAAAACTTCCTCAAAACTTTATGCCATCCTCTCTTTTTCCTTTATTAATACTACGAAGGTCGGAAAGCAAACTTACATTTGCAAAAAATTACCTCAGAGCTTTTTTATAAATCATAAATCTTGCCATAAGCTGTTCACTTATTAATTATTATAGAATAAAAAAAAGCACCTACCCTTCGGCAGATGCAACAGGTTTCTTCATCACAATTTTTCCATTATTTATGCTTGTTCTCTGGCTCTATTGGAGAAGATATTGGAACAATAACCTTTTTTTCAGCCTTCTCCCGGAAACATAAAATCCCAGGTTTGATGCATAAACCCGGGATTATTTCTAAATTTTGGTGGGGAAGGGGCGTTCATCAGTCACAAGAGGGCATTTGGGGCACCCATGACAATGTCACCTTACCTTGAAAAGGTGCCCAGATTAGTTACCCTGCCCTTTTCAACCGACACATTTTGTTTAAGTGTATGTCCACCCTGAGCATCTACCATGTAATTTCCTTCTTTCAGTGGAACAATAAAGCTGCCATCTCGACACATGAGGACTAAATCCTTTGCTAAATATATGCCAGTTGGTAAACTAAAAAAAATGATAATTACTCTAATTCAGCAAGAATAGTAACTATCATCTTCTTTATTTTGGAATTTCTCCTACTGGACAAGTTTATTTGAAATCTTTTAAGGAATTTAATAATACGCAAGTTTTCTAACTTGTCCTTAAAAAAATAGAAAAAATGGAAAAAGAGTTTAATAGCAAACCAGTAATCGTCTTAGAATCCACTGGTCACTACTCTCATCGCCTCGTCCATTTCTTCTTTAAAAAGGGCTTTGAAGTTTATTTAATCAATCCACTTCAATCCACTTCAATCCCATTCTATCAAAAATTCTACTATCAGAAAAGTATAAACAGATAAGGTTGATGCCGAAGAGCTTGCTAGACTCTTCTTCCTTAAGGACTTAAGAAAATATGAGTTTTCAAAAGAAGAAATTGAAAACTTAAAAATATTAACCAGAACTTCCTCTCACCTTTCCGAGCAGAGAGTTATTGAGATAGTCGCTTCATTTTCACCCTCTCCAATCAATTTGTTATTAATACCATCCCCTTGGTCTTTCCGTTTTATTGTCGTTACCGCAAGCTGACAGAAGCATTACTATACAGATTAACATTAATATGAGTAATAAAAATCTCTTTTTCACTTCCATCTCCCTGAAATTTTACATATAAAATTGTCATTCGCTCTCCCTGTTGCCGATAATTGTGAGTGAGTTGTCGTTTATGTAATACTGTATTGCCACCATCTCACCTTTAACGTTTTTGCCTTCAAAAAGGAGGTATTCCTCTACCTGTATTTCATTGATTTCTTCCGGGAAATCATTTTTGATATCTTCCACATAGTCCTCAAAATCATTTCGGTCCACTTTTTCCAAGATAATCATTACACTGTCTTCACCATCATTGGCGGCGCTGATGATTTGGCCTTTCTTAAATTCAGGTATGTAATCAATATCCGGCCATTCGGTGCCGCCAAGGGAAAAGCTTTCCCCTTCTTTACCCTTAACCGTGATTTTTCCTCCATTAATATCTACTTCCGTATTTTCGTCACCCGCGACTTTTTCAACAACTTCTTCCACAATCTTCTCGCCCGCTTTTTGTTCGATTTTTTCTTTAACGCCACAGCCTGTCAGTAAAGAGCAGACAAGTAAAATCACGAGAAGCGCAACGGATAATTTTTTCATAGCTCTTTCCTCCTTGTCCTATGCGGACATATTATTTTAAAATGTCGAGCTTCCCGAAAATCGGAAGCCGCTTGGCCTTGCCCTTAAAACCGTTGATTAGACCCATAATAGCCAAGATAAAGATGCCCAGGGCAAAAAGAGGTATTAGTATCCAGCCGATGATTGGGATGATACCTAAGATAATATTGCCCCCAATTGCCACAATGAACAGCAGCAATGCCTGGTTAGCGTGGAACCTAGCGTATTTTGACTGGGGACAAACCAAGAGTGGCAAGAAGAAAAGTAAGTAGGCGAGCCCCGCCATTGTCTTGTTGCTATCAATATCTGTCTGTTCAAAGGCGCCGGTTTGCGCTTGTATTAGTTCAGACATGTCTCAACCCCCATTTATTTTTTTACTTACCAAAGCGATCAGAATTCTTTTCCGTCTAGTTTTCCGGTGAATTCCCCGTCAGTAATAGTAAACCAGTGAGTAGCACCTTCAATGAAGGATTGTTTGTCGGGAATGCTGCCAAAAATGGAGTCTGGTTCAGAAGACACGTTGTCGAATCTGGCACAGGAACCATTGGTTCCAGCAAAGATGAGCCGATAGGTGCACAATCCGTATACCGCATCAAATTTAACCATATCTACAACTGCCTCATAGTAATACTGAGCCGCATACCCATCCGGAGTCTTGCTGTATTCAAATACCATGTCCAGAGCGCCGTCTTTATACCCCTCCAGCCGCAGCGAATCAGCCTTGTCATCGTACCTTACTTTAATCTCCAACGAGCTTCCCTGTGTATCAGTCCCCTTTAACAGGTATCCTGCCTTTTCATCGTAAGTAAGAACCACATCGTCCGCCCAGCCCGCGTCAAGCATGCCGGTCTCCATGGCTACGTCAAATTTGCCCTGGCTCACTTGGGATTGCCCAAGGAAGCTCAAGGGGAGTAGATAGTTCAGCTTCTTCAGTTCCAGAGGCATGGCCGTGCTCTGATGGACTGATACGATTTCATGGTCACCGCTTTGCGCGGTGATATGTTTGTTAAAATCACCCCAAGCGTCGTCATAAGCCTCATAGCTTACACAAACAATACCCTTCTCACCGGTATTCTCCGGCATAGATCTCTGCTCCGACGTCGTTTGCTGCGATTTGGCCTGCCCGCTGTCGCCAGGTTTGCCCTGCGTGGTTTCGCTCTTACCACCGCAAGCCGCAAGCGACAGGAGTATAATAAATACCAAAGTCATGGCAAATAGTTTTTTCAAGAATAACCCTCCTCCTTGAATCAATTACCTTGTATTTATTTGGGTGTCTGTAAATCTGATATTTCAACTCGCATTTAATCTTCCTCCACTTGCTTAAATTTCCGGCGCTTTGTCATATGTTCTGACCGATAAGGCGATCGCCTGCTCTCTCGTTGCCATGCCGTATCCGGCGGCTTCCTGCGCCGGCGTGCTTGCCTTGGGCATAAAATTGCCCTGGGCGTCACCGCCAAGAACGCCGATTTTACTCATATATTTTGCCGCTTCAACCGCCCAGCTTGAAATATGCTTCTGGTCGGGAAAATCCTTAACGCCCGCTACGCTGTAATCCCCCTGGGGATGAATGGCCTTAATCGCCCTGAACAGCATAGCCGCGCATTGTTCCCTGTTAATCAAAACCGTCGGGGAAAAGGTCGTTTGGGAGGTTCCCGAGGTTATGCCGAGATTATATGCCTTCAATATTTGCGGGTTTGACGTATCCGTAAAGGGATTGGCAGAAACCGGCTCGCTTTTTTGCCCCGTAACCTTTTCATACAGCAAAACGGCAAGCTCGCAGAATTCCTCCCGTGTGATAGGCTTTGTCATATCTGCGCCCTTCAGCATCTCGGGGATCAGGCCGAGATCATTGGCTTTCTGAAGCTCGGACTTTGCCCAGTCGGACGCTTCCTTGTAAAACGCTTCGGTGCCGATCGAAGCAGTATTTGAAAACGGACTGTATATATAGTAATCATCGCTACCTTGATTAGCTGCATAGGCGTATCTCACCCGGATATGATAGACATTCGCCTTAATATCGACAATACCGTCCACGCCGAGATCCATAGGGTCGCATGTAACGTCATCTGTTACATAATTTCCGGGTTCATCCAATTCTTCATCAAATGAAAGCGCATTCCCGAAAAGACTCCCGCCCATGTCATAGCGCCATTGTCCTTCACCAATCTTCATATCAATCTGATACTCCGCACCCCACTCTCCATGTTCAACACCGTATTGTCCCAGTTCCCATATGCTCTGAGGATTCGTCCACTTAAGAGCAAAATAGGGTCTTCCATCTTCCCATTCCTTGAGCTCCACGGTCAGATTTTGCGGCGGGGCATCAAAGCTGTCTCCCGTCGGCAGATCAGCCGCAAATACCGCCAGGTTACCCATCAAGGAAAACATCATCACCGCGATGACTATAAAAGCTATAGATTTCCTTTTCATTGGTCTTACCTCCGTATAATTTATTTTTGTTTGTTATTCACGCAGCCGCCCGCATTGCGTAGTGAACTTGTTATTCTGTTTGCTCACGGCATAAACACAATGACACCGTGGGTGATTTTGGAATCATCGGCTGGAACAGGAAAAACAACAATCCTATTGAATCGGTCAGACTCCGCCGCGCTTTGCTGCGTAATTCCTGAAAACATGGAAAACGGGTTCTCTAAGTCCTCAAAAAAGAAGGTTTTCCCGGCAAAGACCCCCCTGACGGCGGCAGCCAGTTGTATATCGTTGGCCTTGTGTTGAAGAATGCGAACGGCTCCTTTTTCCGGATACATGACCCGCGTTTTGGTTTTCGCCGCAAAAGCTTTATTTGTCATGGCCAGCGTAAACTGCGGCGTAAAAATGGCGAGGGGATAAGGGAAAAAGTCGATTATCTGAGAAAACAGCCCCTCATTTTCGATAAGCTTCTGAAATCTCTTAATCATTTGACCTTGAGTCTCGGTTCTTTCTTCCAACATTTTCTGTACTTCCGACAGTTCCTTAAGCAGCTGCTCTTTCGTTTTGCCGCCCATATGAACGCTCCTTCCCAGCCAAACTGCCGATATTATTGTAATAGCTGCTAATATTTTACTTGTTGGCCGGCTATGAGGATAGGTCAAATATGCTCATAATTAGTACCAAAAATCTTATCTTTAAATAAAAAGAAGCCCGGCTTCATATTATTTTATTACTAATATCGGGTGATTTATTTTACTTCGACATTTTCCGATACGCGGAAGGGGAGACGCCTGTTTTATCTTTAAATACTCTTGCGGAATGGCCGCCATAAGCCATATTGCAGGCGGCAAAGGCCTGGGCGATGGAAAGGTTGGTGTCCAGCAGCTTCTCCTTCAATTTACTGATTTTATAATTGGTATAATACTCATGTGGGGTGACGCCGGTATGCTTCTTGAACAGCTTGGTGAAATGGGCTTTGCTGAGACATGCCGCCTTTGCTGTTTCACTTAAATCAAACCTGTCCATCCAATGGTTTTCTATATATTCCTTCGCCTTTTCAATTTCATCCTTGCCACGATAAACCCTTCTGTTGATCAAAAATGCCGCGACGTATATCACACGTTTTTCGTCATCCACAATTGGAAAAACCGTGATGTCCTGGTATACGGCCTCCACATCGAAGTCCTGTATGCCGTAACGCTCCGCAATTCCGTCCAAAGGCACTCTGACATCCGAAAAAAAGACGGTTTCGCCGCTAAATGCCCTTTTTAACGCATGGAGCTGACCTGTAGCGATAACGTCAGGATCTTTAAATACATTGTATTTCCCGACGACCATGTCCGGGCTGACAGCATGATATTCAGCCAGCATAGCCTTATTCACCAGCACCGATATTCCGTCCGGCGCGTAAATCTGAATCGGATAGGGGAAGCACTCGATGACCCTGGCAAGCAGTTCTTCTTTTTCAAAGAGCGATTGAAACGACTCAATAATATCGTTTTGCCTGTCTTCCATATTATTTCCCATTTTTTATCCCCCTTGTATACCTGCCGTCCTCAGGCTTTTCTGTAACTGGTGATCAGCTGTATATTGCCGGTTTTCTCCGCCCCTTTTATCCGTCAATCTGCGCAGCACCGTGCTACCATCCGGCTGCCGATGCTCCATTTTTCTCCTGCTTCTTTCACAGTCGTATATATTCAGCATGGTATACCCCAAATAGTTTTCTTTTATTATACTAAAAATTTCAGTATATTTTAATATTAAGAAATATACTGATCGCGTCAAGATACTTTGGGTTTTAACAAAACAGAATATCCCCTTTAATGTCTAAGCAGTTCTAATTGGTTGACGGACGCGATGGCGCACGCTGCCCTCTGGACGGGTGGAGCTGAGCTTGACGTCCACCTGCGTGGGCAGGGCTGTTGACTCAGCTGCCTGCGTGTTTTCCGGCTCGGCTGCGGCCGGTGCGGTCTGCGTTTTCCTCATGGGGTTTTCCTCCTTGTTTTGATTTGGGGTACAAAAAAACACCTTCCGCTGTGCTGGGAGCGACAGCTACAGGCTCATGGCCGGGCCGCCGCTCAGTTCCTGTCCCGGTGGATCAAAGCCGATTTCCCTGAAGCCAAAGCGGTCGACATAGTGGAAGGAGCTGCCGGAACCGTCGTACAGCTCGACCACATCCGACATGGAGAGGCTGTGCCCCTCGTAGCTGGCAAGATGGTTGCTTGAATTTGTTTTCAATGTGACGCGATTTTGAAAAAGGGCATAAAAAAAGCGGGCGTATCTTCGTTTGAAAATACGCCCGCTCATTATGCCTGTTTTCCGTATTCACTTGTTTACGGTGGTTCAAATCCCTCCAGTATGCCAAAAATGGCCGATTTCATCTGTGAAATTGGAGGGCGGAAAACCGGGAGGCAAATGCCCCAAAAAGGCCGATGCCATGCGGCTTTGACCGCATGGCATCTATAACTACCTAAAATTTTGGTGGAGGCGGGGCGTTTCACATAGTAAGCCAACAAGATATTAAGCTGGCCAAAGACTTTGCAGAAGCCAATTCTCTATCCAATTACCTTTTGTAAGCGTCTCCCCTGGGACCTATAATTGCTACGTAAATTGTATGCTCATCTTCGTTTATTTGAAATACGACCCGGTAGGAACCAACCCTGAGTCTGAACCACCCTTTCATACCCTTCATTGGACGGATATCACCTTCAGGTGGAATCCTGGTTAAACCCTCCAAAGCTTTTTTTATCCTATCTCTGGTAGGTTTATCCAAACTAGCCAGGTATTTAGCTGCCTCCCGCTTTAGCAAAAGTTTATATATCATACTCTTCAGTAGCCTGATCTATAGATATATAATCCTCTGGAGCTGCTAGCTGGCGCAACTCTTCATCGTTAAGCGGTTCGTTGTCAGGAGATAGCTCAGTAATCTGTGCCCAGGTCTTATTTTTTGCCGGTTTGGATCGTGTAAGCAGGTAATGTAAGTAATCAAATGCAGATGCTGTATCAGAATCACTTAACTTTTCAATTATCTTATAGAGATCATCTTTAGTGATTGACAAAATACTCACCTCCGCAAATTTGAAATACCGTAACAGTTTTGATTCTATAATACTATTTTAAGGCTAATCCTTGATATTTTCAATGGTCCCTGGATTTCTCAACCCGTTCAAATACATTACCATTTTTTCTTATGGTATAAGTTTATTCTCGGGTTATATGTCCAATACCTCTTTAAGTATCTGCTCCTTAAGCAAGGGTTTTAGTGATCCAGGTGTTGCAAGGTCAACCTTTTGCCCCAGAATCTCTGCCAGGCGCTCCTGTAGGGAAATGAAATGAAATAAATCTACACTAAACAACCAGAATATCAACATCGCTCGATTCGGTAGCTTCGCCCCTGGCAAATGAGCCAAAAACACCGATAATGGTGGACGGCTGGTTACTTAGCCTCTTTCAATAGAGTATTAAAGGCCCCAATTATAAGATTAAATATCTCTTCAGGAATTTCGGTTGTATGCCTCATCCCATGATGTTCCTTCATCAGGCCAACCTGGTCCTCTTGGTGCCCAGGCCAATGTCACCCCATTACCCTGAACGATTCTCATTCCAAAATCATTATCATTGATCCTTTGTGAAACCTTTATCCCTTGTGGTATTGAAATAAGCAGAATGATTATTAGAGGTACGGTAATAAGCAGTCCATAAGTCCATTTCTTTGGCTTTGGCTCTCCATAATAATAGACTAACCCAAGAGCAATTATTGGAATTACAATC
>JAHDSE010000113.1 GCA_018432955.1 Syntrophomonadaceae bacterium | reverse complement strand
CTTTTAAAAAATACAGGGTAAGTGTCAACTTATTTTTTGGCCAAATTGTTTGCAATGTTTATTGACAGGACAATTAAGAATCACCCCGAGGAAGAGTTGCTGTCAGTTTATCGTGATTATGGAGTAATTATTAAGAATACGCGCGATGATAATCATAACAAAGCAGGTCAAGACCTATCTACTTACAAACTTGTAGAGCCAGGATTTCTTGTTATTAATAAAATGAAGACGTGGCAAGGTTCATTAGGTGTGTCAGAGTATCGTGGAATAGTGAGTCCTGCGTATATCACATGCAAAACTGACAGGAAGGTTGTTGAGCGAAGCTATCTACACCATTTGCTGAGATGCCGAAATTATATAAATGAATATAATCGACTGTCTTATGGTGTAAGGGTGGATCAATGGGATATGCGTTATGATGACTTTAAATATGTTCCTGTTTTACTTCCACCTATGGAGGAGCAAAAAGCCATAGCTGATTACCTGGATACGAAAGCCGAACAAATTGACCGCATTATTGAAACCATCAATATCCAGATAGAAAAACTTAAAGAACTGCGCAAAACCCTGATTAACGATGTTGTTACCGGCAGGATTAAAGTTTACCAGGAAGGAGAAGCAGTATGAATGAGCTCTACCTACAGGACAGATTCTTGTTGCCTTTTTTCCGGGAAGGTCTGGGATATCGCGAGGTAAAAGCCAATACGGTGAGCAATTCCTTGATTATAGAAGAAGATTTGCAGGAATTTATCTCCTCAACCGAGCTGAATAGGAAGCCTTACGAAATCCTGCTGAAAAAATATCATGGCGATCAGCATAAATTGCTGGCGGATTTGATTGAGCTCATCCAGGAACGCAGCAGGAGCAGCCGTAATATGGCGCTATTTATCAATGCCAACAAGTCCATCACTCTGCAGAGCGTAAAAATAAACTTGTTTTATACGGGTGACAGCGTAATTCATAATAATGTACTGTTTGACCAAAACATATTTTCTGTGGTGCAGGAACTGCCTTATATATATAAATATCAAGAACAGCCGATATTCTCTTTCCGTCCGGATATAGCTGTTTTTGTGAATGGCATTTATCTGGGCTACAGTGAACTGAAATCCAACTATAGCAACCAGACTGCCAGCAAAAACGGGCGGGGCAAGGTTCTGAAAGACTATTTCGAAGCCATCAAAGTATATCATCAATATTTTGACAGCAATGCTATGCTGAGTTCCAAAGAAAAAGACGCCTACCGCAAAGATTTTCTTAAAATATTTGAGAAAGCCATTCATATTACCACCACCGATGTAGGTGAAACCTATGTTATCCGTAATATTGTCGATTATTTTGACGATATTCTTACAAGCTGCCGCGAGGGTAAATTTGATCGGGAAGAAATCGCGAAAAAAGCCAAATCCACCTTTAAAGCGTATCCATTGTTGCAGCCGGATGCAGATAAGAAAGACAAGCTGAAAGAGCTGTTTTTCTATCTTTATGGCAAGACGTATATTGAAAGAGAGATTCTTTATTACAACTTTATCGAGCGCGATGTCTATGTCGGGAAAAACGGTAAAGAGTTAAAAAACGAACTGGGGCATCTAATATCACCCCGTCCCAAACAAAAGTTTGGCGCTGACAAGATTATATCTAAAATTGATGAGTTCCTGGCTCATGAACAGGAAGACGATTACTTTGAAAAAATGCTGGAAAAACAATTGGCTGGCGTGTCAGAAGCCAAGAAAAAGGAGTTGCTGAAAAAACGTCGGGCTTATTCAAATAATAAAAATTGCTATTCCTTGCTGATGCAGTATGCAGCCGGTTTTGGCAAATCAAATATTATCGGCTGGTCTGCGCTGCAGTTAAAAGATCTGCGCCGTGATGGTGAATATGTTTACGATAAGATCATGATTGTGGTAGATCGTCTGCAACTGCGCGGGCAAATTGATTCTTTGATGCTGAACATGAATATTGACAAGCGGATGTATGTGGAAGCGAACAACAAAAAGGCCTTTCAGGAGGCCTTGGCTGCAGATACACGCATAGTAATTGTTAACTTACAGAAGTTTGGCTCGGTGCGTGAAATGCTCGATTCGGAAGTGCTGACCCGGCTGGCTAAAATGCGCATTGTATTTTTAATTGATGAAATTCACCGTTCCCACAGCGGTGATCAACATGATGAGATGATCAGTATTTTTGATGAGTTGCAGTCACCGTTTGATAGTGAAACGTATGCCCGGATTCGTACCAAGAAGAATCTGATTATCGGTTTTACCGCTACTCCTGATGACCATACCCTGGCCCGCTTTGGTGAGTTCAGCGGTTATGCTGAAGGCGAAAAGCTCTGGCGACCCTTTGATGCCTACACGATGAAAGAAGCGATAGAGGATGGATATATTCTTAATCCGCTCAAAAATATCGTGCCAGTGGCCTCGAAGATGTTATTTGATTTGCCCGGCAAATCCCTGGAAGGGCTTACTGAGCAAGAATACAAAGACGCTCAAAAGAAACAGGTTTATGAAAACCGGGAACGCATTGATGCCATAGCCAAATATGTTGCAGATCTGCTGGTTAAAGATGTGTATCGGCAAATACGGGGAACCGGTAAAGCGATGCTGGCGGTACATTCCATTAAAGCCGCGATTGCTTACCACGAAGCGGTTACCAGGCATTTTAACGCTTTGGTGCAAGAACCTAAATATGCCAAATACGCTGGCGCGCCGATTCATATTGTCTATTCGAGTAACCAGGACGAGCAAAGCGCTGCTGGTCTTAATGGCGGGTTGAGCGAAGAGAAAGTATTGGAAAGCTTTGCGCTTAACAAAAATGGGTTAATGATTGTGGTGGCCAAATTGCAAACTGGGTTTGATGAAAAGAAGCTGCACACTCTGTTTTTAGACAAGGAGATCAAAGGAATCAGCGCCATTCAGACCATATCCCGCGTCAATCGTACCGCCAAATATAAAAACGACTGCAAGATTGTTGATTTCTCGTATAACAATGTGAATGTACAGAATATCAAGGATGCCTTTAAGGATTTTTCTGATATTGTGGTTAGCGACTTTGATCCATTTGGCGACAAAAAGGTATTGGAGGTATTATTCTCTGATCTTAAAAAGTCTGATACATTCAATAAGTTCTTTATAAATTTTATGCTCATTTATAAAGACACAGCCAGGCGAAATGATCCGGAAAGCTATCTGGATTATGAAAGCAGTTTGGAAAAGCACATTGCTGCCAACCCTGAGCAAACCGCTGATACCAAAGCCAAGGCAGCCCAGTATTTTACGATTCTGAACCGCCTGGAATATGTCATCGATCTGGATGCAAAATACAGCGAACCAAGCTTTTTATTCTTCTGGCGAAAATTTAATACCCTTTATAACTTGATGCATCGCAGCACAGATATAAAAGATCCCATTGAAGTTTATTTTGATAATCAGATTGGTATTATTGAAGTTGAGACCGAGGAAACAAAGGACAAGAAAAAGAAACCAACTGAGATTGCCGAAGGCAAAGCACCTTATGGCAAACAGTCAATTGATATTCTGGCCATTATTGCTGCGCGTAATGAGTATGAGGCTGAAAAGGCAACACGTATTCAGGAGTTTGAAGCCAAAATCAACGAATTTTATGACTATGTACGAAATGAAAGCGATGGTGAACGTTTAATCGTCAAGATGAAGTCAAATATTTCGGAAGAAGAAATTCATCATGATTTTGCTAAAATATATCGACGTTACAAAGCACTTAACCGCCAAAGAGTAGGGGGTTATTTTTTTAAGGAGATGGATGACCTGGTAGAAAAGCTATGCGACGATTTTGAGAAACACATATTAAGCTGATAAAAAGACGTCAGTAATGTGTGATGTACTATTCTTATGCAAGGGGTTAAGGGGAACCAAGGAACATGCCCCCCTGATTCCATCATGGCAGCAAATTGATTGTTCTGCCGGACAGAAAAGATCAACTGCCGGAACCGTATTATTTGGAATGGAATAACGAGAATGTTTATCTGGGGTAGAATTGTAATTATAGGTGTTAAAACTCACGAAGGAGGACATGAATATGAAAAACTGTGAAATGAAGCTGGAAGGTAATATATTGACTATAAAAGTTGATATATCAAAGGAATTTGGCAAATCATCTTCGGGAAAGAGCATTATTATTGGTTCGACCGAAGGCAACGTGTCTATACCTGGGAAAGAGGATATTAAGATTGGTCTGAATGTCTATAGGAAGGATTGATTTCGGCAAAGAGTAGATAGTGATAAGGAAGTTGTTTACAATGAGCGACAATCAAAAGCAAGCACAGCGGATCACCTGGAACAAAGTCTCCCAATATGAACAATTGCTGTTTGGCGTCTGGGCTGGAGGAGTACCGAATGAATGGGTTAAAAGGGCTTGGTATGCACTGGAAAAAGTAGGGCTAACCGAGTACAGGGATGAGTCGGAAAAGCAATATGTTCTCTTACAGTTACTAACCTTGGCCACTTTTTATCATGAGTTTTGTGGACTAGCTTTTGATATGTATATTGACCAGGAGGGTCTAACACTAGAATGGATTCAGCAGGGGGTAGTAAACCGGCTGCAATTATGGGGCTTAAATGAGGTGCAGACAAGGTATAAACATGAGAATTTTAATGACGCATATGATGATCTTGTGGAGCTTGTCTGTGATTTGACCGATGGCCTTCGTGACAATGTTTATAATGCATTGGTTCGAGAGTTTGGCAGTGATTTCGAATTATTTAGGACAATGTTAATGAGCTACTATGATCAAGATTTTACAGAAGATGAACTGATGAACTGGCAAGAGATGGACGTAGATAATCTTGACATAAATGAAGAGAGAGCCTGGTACTGGATTTGTAATGGTATGCCGCGATCACCTGGGGAAAACGTTTAGGAAAGGTAAGGAATAATTTTAAATCCAAAATAGTAAGTGTTTATGGAACCTTAGCGAAGATTTGAATTTCAATTGGTAGAAGATCAGTTTGACAAAAGATAACTGAAACAAACCATAAAAATGCTTAAAGCTATGTGGAATCAGCCGTATAAGAGGTGGGCTTTCATGGAAACTACAGAAAATTACGTATACAAAAAAGAGGTTGACTGGTCATTATTACATGAAGGTCTTACTTTGCCTATTGAAAACCAAGTAGTCTTTGGCCGAATTATGGGCAAGTTTCTACCCAGAGGTGAATCGAAAAACATAACAATGTATTTGGATGGAAAGAGCTATAAAGCTAAGATAACAAATGTAAACTTTTCCCCAAAACATAACCGTAAGAAGGATACACTGCAAATCCGATATTCTCCCAATAGTGAACTTGCCACTGCATTAAGAACATACTTTTTTGAGAGCTATAAGTTTATCTCTGAAAAGCGGAAAATACGGGAACCTGGTGATAGAAGTATGATTCGTTTGCCAGATGATAGTAAAGAGTACCTAGCAATATATACGACAGAATATGAAAATACATATTTACTCGAAACGATTGTTGCCGACGATATCTATGCCCTAAAAAATGTTGTGCAGAACCAGTCTGAGCGTCTATTAGAAGCAAGATTTAATTATGATATTGTTGATATGAATTCAACAATATTAGAGACAGAGCGAATAGTTAAAATTCGAAAGCTTAATAAGAAGATTGGTGATAATTTAAAAATGCTGTATAACTACCGGTGCCAAATCTGTGGCAAGAGCATTGGTGAAGAATATGATTCTCATATAGTAGAGGCCCACCATATCGACTACTTCATACACAGCCTTAATAACGATTCAAATAATCAACTTATTGTGTGCCCAAACCACCATAGCATTATCCATGATGTGAACCCGGTGTTTGACAGAAAGCGGCTTGTTTATTTATACCCTAATGGTATGCAAGAGGGGTTGGCTTTAAATTATCATATTGGATAAAAAAAAACATAAGTCTATTTTTGGGAAAATTCAGTAGTACCTTGGCTTAATAACAAGCACATGGACGTGAGTTGTTGTTAAGATCAGAGTTGAGGAAGCGAATATCTTATGAAAATGTATGTCGGAATAACAGATTATGATTGGTTCAAAACTTTAAAGCAGGCAAATTGTGATGAAGTGAATTTTTGGAAACCGGGAGGCCGAACTAACTTCAAGGCTCTGGATGAAGGTGACCTCTTCTTGTTTAAGCTTCATAGCCCCAAAGACTATATTGTTGGTGGCGGATTATTTTTGAAATTTTCCATATTACCATCTTCGTTGGCCTGGGAGGCATTCGGTATTGCTAACGGTGCCAATAGCCTCATGGAGCTTAATAACAGGGTTTATAAATACAAGAAAACCAATCGCTTATCTGATCCAGATCCCTGCATCGGATGCATTATTTTATCCATGCCATTTTATTTTGATGAAAATGATTGGATACCCGTACCGCGAGACTGGAGTCGTAATATTGTTCAAGGGAAAACATATGATACCAGAGATATTACCGGCTTAGGGCTTTATAAGCAGGTGCAGGAAAAGCTTGGATATCAAACTGTAGTAATGGATAGTGCTGAAAATCGCTATGGAAAAGAGCAAATCATAAAACCCCGAATTGGGCAGGGAGCTTTCAAAGTGCTGATTACAGATGCCTACCAGCGGAGATGTGCGATCACAGGTGAGAAAACATTGCCGGTTTTAGAAGCAGCACATATCAAGCCATATAGCCTGGACGGGCCTCATGAAATTAATAATGGGTTGCTCTTGAGAAGAGATTTCCATACCCTGTTTGACAGGGGATATATAACAATAGATAAGAATCTCACCGTAGAGGTGAGTCATCGAATAAAAGAAGATTTCGGAAATGGGAAAGAGTATTATGCTCATCATGGCAGTAAATTAATTATTTTGCCTGAGCGAAAAGATCAGCTGCCAGAACCGCATTATCTGGAGTGGCATAATGAAAATGTTTATATCGGTTAGAAAGTTAAAATAATTAGTCTGCTACTTTGCAGCAGTTTTGGGGTCATATAAATGAATTTGAAAGAGTTTATTTCCAAGTATTCACTGGAAACAGAACGTGGGGGGGCAGAATACTTGTTTAATTGTGCGTTTGAGGAAGATGAGGGATTTATATTACCGGAGGGTTTTTTTTATAGATAACAATATTAGTAGAATCCCCATATTTATTATTGCAGTTGTTATGCTTTGATATGTGTGAAGTTTTTGACGCTTACCGCACTCAAGGTGCGGTATCACATTAGTCTTATACAATTTAACAAATTAAATAAGGAAAGGGGTAAAATTTAATATTTCACTCCCTCTATACTTTTTGATGAAAGATCTTTATATAGTATTTCTACAAGATGTGATATTTTGCTGTTTCAAAAACCGTTTAAAAATCCTCTCAGGATTAATCATATATAATAGCTTTACCTTGTTCCCGTAACTTTTTTAAAGATAGGAGCATATTATTTATTTCTTCATCGGAATGTCTTTCCCATGAATCTAATTCAGCTATTATTTTCAAAGGGGATTTAGATCTATAAGAACGTGTAGGGTTACCGGGATATCTTTTGTCAGTTAAGTTCGGATCATTTTCAAAATCACCCAATGGTTCTACAATATAAATTCTTGCCTTAGATCTAGATATTGCCAATTCAGCACCCCATTTAGCAGCATCCAATGTTGCAGTGAAATATATATAGTTGGATTTTTTATCTTGGTAATTTGATAGATATTGTGGTTTAGAAAGAGTGTTGTCACATAATCTGTTGAAGATATTCCGGGTACAACTTTCTTGCCGTGGTTATATTCTCATAAACCTTCTCTAACCTTTTTCCAATGCCAATAAAGCGGCCCCCAGAGCACCGGTGTACTGGCAGGCTTCGGGTACAATAATTCTAGTTCCTAGCTCTTTCGCCACCGCACGTTTGACTCCCTGGTTAATCGCCACTCCGCCGGTGAAAGCTACTTGTTCCCGAACCCCCATGCGCCGTGCCATGGCTGCTACTCGTTTACCTACCGATTGGTGAAGCCCGGCTATAATTCCTCCTTTCGGATTACCTCGAGCCAGCGACCCGATTATTTCAGACTCAGCAAACACCGTACACATACTGCTGATCATCTGCATCTGGCCAGGCTCCTCAGCACCTCCCAGTTCACTGACATCTAATCCCAGGACGGTCGCCATAACCTGCAGGAAGCGTCCGGTTCCGGCAGCACACTTATCATTCATAGCGAAATCCAGGACCTGACCCATTTCGCCGATGCGAATCACCTTACTGTCCTGGCCGCCTATATCTATGATGGTGCGGATCTCAGGATAGAGTTCAGCTATACCCCGGGCGTGGCACTTGATCTCGGTGATAGTTTTATCGGCCTGCTCAAAGGCTACCCGGCCATATCCAGTTACATATATCCTTTCTACCTGATCACGCTCTATTCGCGTAGCATCAAGGAGTTGGTCGATTATTGCCTGTCCTGCATCGCGGGGGCTCCATCCAGTAGGAACGATGGTTCGGTGATGACTGCCGTTGCTGATGATATAACCTTTAGCGGACACCGAACCAATATCTATACCTATTACGATCATTTTTCTACCATCTCCAGCATTGCTTCAATGCGGACTTTAAGACTCTCTAAATCCGAATTGGAGTAGTCACTTTCAAGGTGCAGGTAAGGAAGCCCCTTAGATTTTACCAGTTTGCCCACCTCGAAGGCTTCAATATTATAAGTGTGGCAAGCCTGCCAGGTAAGATCGATGACTGCATCCGTCTGAAAATCATCGATCATTCTGTCTAACAGTTCCATCCGGTAGGGGTTGGGGCTCATGCAGGAGCAGGGTATGTTCAAGTATTTGTGTGCAAGGGCCACTATAGGATCATTAAAGCTTTGCTCTGTTTGCAGTTCCAGGGTTTTGTAGCCGCTGCAGTTTTCCATGGCTACCACACTGGCTCCCAGTTCTTCTACCAGCTTGATTACTTTTTCCGTACCGGTACCCACCGGGCACCCGGTTAAAAGTATTCTGGCTCCTGACTTTGCCGGATCTGCTGGTGAAGCAAGGATTTGCTTTTCAAGTTCCTGCAGCATGGAGATTAGTTCTTCATGATCACAGTTGAAACTCCTGGCCCACATTACGGTTAAAAGATCTATTCCACTCAGGTACGGAGGATCGCTTTGATTAAGGTCACATAAGGCTTTTAGCGCAACTGTTTCCCGGTTGACCAGGTCTGTCGCTTTCCAGATATCATCATCACTTATTTTTACACCAAATTCATCTTCTATCCGCTTACGCAGTCTCCTGAGTTCTTCTGTCCACATATCGAGCGCATGTTCATAATCCGCATAAGGAAGCTGCATTACATGAACAGGTTTAATCTCCTGCATAAGTTCAAACATCTTTTTTTTACCATCACAGGTGGTTTCACCCAGAATAAAATCCGAAAAATAGAAAAAAGGGCAGGTGTCTGTGGCTGCAAATCCGTAAGAGGATTTAATCAGCGGGCACAGGTTGCGGGGCAGGACTTCTTCCGCCGCCGGGATAGGTTTTTCGCTGGTTCCGCACAGACCCACCGGGATTGCTCCCGCAGCCAGGATTAGTTCATTGGGTGTGTAAGTACAATAACGTCCGACGACTTTACCTCCATTTTGCTTAAATTCTTTCAGTTTCATAATATTCGCTTCCCTGATGCTTGCAAACGATTCCAGATCAATACCAGCCATAGTTGATTCCCCCTTCATGAAATTCCAATTATTAATCGACGCTTATACTAATTTACTGCCAGCTCTGCTAAAGGCGTTGCCAAGCTGCTTTCTTCCTCCAGCATATCCAGTATCTGTTCTGACATCTTACCGTATAAGGGATTAGCCCGGTTTCGGGGACGCGGCATTTCGATATCAATACACTGCTTGATCTTACCCGGGCGTGAAGACATAACTATGATGCGGTCAGCCAGGTATATGGCTTCATCAACACTATGCGTTACAAAAACGATAGTTTTACGGTTCTTTTCCCAGATACGCAGGAGTTCCTTTTGTAGGAGTATTCTGGTGTGAGCATCAAGGGCACCAAAAGGCTCATCCATCAAGAGTACCTCGGGATCATTGGCCAGTGCTCTGGCAATGGCGACTCTTTGCTGCATACCCCCTGATAATTCATAAGGATAAGCCCCGGCAAACTGTGATAAGCCAACCAGTTCCAGGTACTCACCGGCTATCTTTTTTATTTTATTAAAAGAGATTTTCTTGAATTCCAATCCCAGACCTACGTTTTCGAGTACGGTTCGCCAGGGTAATAGTGAATATTCCTGAAAGACCAGGCCGATTTTACTGCTGGGACTATCTATTTTTTTATTCTTATATATGGCGTTTCCACTGCTGGCCTTTTCCAGCCCGGCTACTATTCTTAGCAGGGTTGATTTCCCGCAGCCGGAAGGCCCTACCAGGCAGATGAAGTTATTACTGTAAATATCAATGTTTATATCCCGCAGTGCCGCAACTTCCTGACCTTTATTGGTCACAAAGGTCTTATACAGGTTTTCTATCCTTATTTCTGGAATTAATTTGGAATTTGTCATTTTCTCTTTCACCCCCATCATCTGCTAAGATATTGCCATTTAAAGCGTTTTTCTTCCAGGTTCCTGAAAAGATAATCAAGTGCCGCACCAACCGCTCCAATACTGATCATACCGGCTATAACTATATCGGTCCGGGCTAAAGTATAGGCGTGAGTAATAAGGTATCCAACCCCGGAAATACTGCCGGGCAGCATTTCCGCTGATACTAAACACATCCAGCCTACTCCCAGACCTATGCGCATCCCGTTTACAACAGATGGAGCCGCAGCAGGCAGAAGTACTTTACGGAATATATCAAGCTGATTTGCCCCCAATACCTGAGCAGAGTCCAGCAATGTTTTCCTCACAGTAGTAACACCATAGATAGAACTGGTCAAAACCGGGAAAAAAGAACCTATAAAAATAATGAAAACCATGGACAGCTTAAGATTGTTCAGGTAAATATACAACTGCCCCTTTTCCAATGCACATAGTGTGGCCATACTGCTGACTCCGAACCAGGCCAAAACTAATGGTACCCAGGCCAGTGGGGGGATGGGGCGAAACAGGCCCAGGAAATTATTAAAGAGTTTAAATATTTTTGTATAATAACCCATGAGAATACCTAGAGGAATTGCGATGATAACCGCCAGCAGGTATCCTGTCAGGACTCGGGCCAGACTAACCAGTACGTTGCTTAGTAACGAACCCATACTTATTAATTCCTGCCCGGGATGCAGCAGCAGGGATAGTACATCTTTTACCTGCGGAAGTATGACCTTGTTATCTATAGATAGTGCTAATTCATGCCACAATATTATGAACAGCACTGGTATTACAATTGGAAGAAAAAAGCTAATACCGATCTTTTTCATTTAAACATTCTCCTATTTAATAACAGATACCAACATGGAAAGTAAAACAAATATAAAATAAGGGGTTCTACCAGTAATAGTAATATGATTACGGTAGAAACCCGAATATGATCAGTTTTCCAGGTATTCTTTATTCAACGAACTGAAAATCAAATAGTTCGGCCTTAACTTCATCTAGTTTTTTGTCCTTTAGTTTTCCATCATATTTATTAATCCCATTCAGGCTATCCAGGTAAACCGATATTGAGTTCATCCAGTTTTCATCAGGTTCGATAGTATAATATATTTCAGCTCTCTTAACCGCTTCGGGAGACATGCCCAGCCAATCCGCGGCAATATTCGCTGCTTCATCTTTGTTTTCATTACACCACTGACTGTATTTATCAATTAATGAAATTATTACTGCAAGTTCGTCATGATTCTGTTCAATGATTGCTTCGCGGGCAGCAAGAACACAGCAGGGGCAGTTGTGCCATTTTCCTTCAGGCGGCATATCACGCAGAGCAAAGGCGATTTTTCCTACTCCTTCAGTTTCAGCTACTTCCGGCAATGGTGCCGGGCCCACCCAGCAGTCTACCTGTTTGCTGGTCAGTGCCGGGATGAGGTTAGAGGTAGATTTAAGATCAACCAGAAGAATATCGGCAGATAAATCGTTGGCATCATGGGTCAGGGATAGTCCTGCTTCGTTGAGTGCAGTTTCTGTAAGTATTTTAGGTGCACTTGAAGGTGAATGATATCCCATTTTAATAGGTCCACTGGCAGCATTAACACAGTCGATGAAAGAATCCCAATCACTGACCTGACTGTCAGCCGGAAATACCATTGCCATACCTTCAGTTTGAATGGGGGATAAGATTTTTACCGGGGTGTCCTTATCAACAGCAGACATCATAGCGGTAACAGATGCCAGGGCAAGATCCAGATGTTCTTGAGCAAATAGAGTAGCGGTTTCGGAACCACTTTTAGCTACGATAATATTCAGGTTGGCTACTTTTTCGTCATTAACTATGAGTTCGTATTTTTCCTTTTCCACAACCGGGTTCAGATATACACCCAGGTCTTTCATTTTTTCTCCCTCTGACAATGCTACCATAAATGGTTCATGATGGGTTGTGAATATGTAGCCCATATTAAGAGTAGGGACTTCTTTTTCTGGACTATCGGCTGAATTGTTGGAGTCATTGCCACATCCTCCAAGTAACACTGACAGGCTAAACATCAGCAAGAAAAACAATGATACAAACTTAATTTTTCGCATATTCCTTTCTCCTTTCCTTAACTATATTACTTTTTCTTATGATAACTATAACTTCTGCCAATGATAATTCTACCAGTATATTCGACACTGTCAATAGAATTTTTTTTTGGCAAGAGCAAATAAGCTTAAATGCTTTTATTAATTGTTAATCCGCAAATACAAGGCTCCCGAAGGGGGGCATTTTTCTCAAGCAAAATAATCTGCAAATAAACGGAATGCTTAAGTAAATTGCGAATAATTCTTGATTTATTTCAGCATAGAAAAACATTAAAATCTGTTGTGGGATGTGATAATCTTGCAACGGATTTTTTTAACTTCAGTAAGTCCATATGAATATGCGAGGCAGGGTGTAGATTTTGAATTTCCTGTGCCTGATTCTTGTCCAAATCCGGAATGCTTAATGCCAATTGCCCCTAAAAAACATGGCTTTTATGAACGGAATTGCCTGGATTTCACCTATCGTGGACCGCTTTTGATTCGGCGCTATTATTGTCCCACCAGACAATGAAAGAACGAGGCATCCGCATAGTACGCTATGCGGATGATATACTAATATTTGCCCGGGCAGAAAAACGAGCCCGAAAATATCAGAGAATAGCAACTCAGATACTAGAGAAAGAACTTAAACTGCAGGTCAACAAGGAGAATGTGTTTGGCAAGTAGAAAATACAGCAAACGGCAAAAAATAAATCCAGCACCCCAGTTTCCATTATTTCCTGATTGTGGAATGTGTAAGTCTGTAGCTTTGTCCACCAAAAACCAACAGATGGCTATGGTGTATTAAGCGG
>JAHDSE010000096.1 GCA_018432955.1 Syntrophomonadaceae bacterium | reverse complement strand
TGGTGGGAAACTATAAAAAATGGCAGGAGGTATTTTTTTATGATCTTGGATAGAAGATTCATTGTTGCTCTGGTGTTTGCTTCTATTATTGTAAGTGCTGGCCTGTATTCACGGCTCCAGACAGTACCTGCCGGAGGTGAAAAGGAAAAACCGCGGGTAGTAATTGCAATGGGCGAGGATCTGAACACTGAGCAGGAAAACAGTTTGATGCAGTATTTTGGAGACTGGAAGAGAGATAAGGATACCAGGGTCATCAGAGTAAGCAATAGTGAAGAAAGAGCTTATCTACAAGGGGTGGTGGAGGAAAGGCTGATAGGCAGCAGGGCTATTTCTTCAGCCTATGTCGAATTACTGGATAAAAATAAGGGAATCGAAGTTAGTACTCACAATATTACTGCTATTACGCCTTTCATGTATGCCAATGCCCTGACAACTGCCGGCAGCAAGGATGCAAGGATTATCGTGGCGGCGCCTTTTGAGGTATCAGGAACCGCAGCTCTGACCGGTATTATTAAAGCATTTGAATCAGCCAGTGGTGAGAAACTGAGTGAAAGCGCGAAAGAGACAGCTCATCAGGAAATGGCAGAAACATCAAGACTGGCGCAGGAGCTGGGAGAAAGCAAGGCAGAAAAGTTCATATATGAAGTGAAAAGAAAGGTAATAGAAAACAGAAGCTCTGATCCCGAAGAGATACGAAAGATCATTTTGGATATAAGTGCGGAGTTGAATGTAAAACTCTCAGAGGAGAGTATAGACCGTATGGTTCTTTTGATGCAACGTATCAATGGTTTAAAAATCAGTGTGGAAGGGCTGAATGAGCAGTTGAAAAGTCTGGAACGAAGCCTGGGGGATATCAGAAACACTGGCCGTGAGGCAGCCAACTTTTTCGAGGAAATTCTGGCTGAGCTGAAAAGCTTGATTGAAAAAATCAGCACTTTTCTGGCATAGCATAATTGGCTCAAATAGGAGGCAATTATGGATATTATAAGATTAATTACTTGGACTAAGTATTTATTATTGGCTGGTTGGCAATTATTTTAAGTGATATAATTAGCAGGTATTTGAGGGAGGGAAGATGATGAAGAAGGTTAAAGTAAGATTTGCGCCCAGCCCTACTGGACCATTGCATATTGGCGGAGCTCGTTCAGCATTGTTTAATCATTTGTTTGCCGTTCATCAAGATGGGGAAATGGTTTTGCGTATAGAAGACACTGATCTGGATAGGTCCCGCAGGGAATACGAGGAAGAGATAATAGATTCTTTGAAGTGGCTGGGAATAAACTGGACTGAAGGCGTTGATGTCGGAGGGGAGAATGAACCTTACAGACAGACGGAACGCCGGGTCATTTATGAAGATTATGCCAATAAACTGATTGAATCAGGACAGGCATACTATTGTTTTTGCACGGAAGAGGAACTGGAGGCAGAAAGACAGGCATTGCTGGCTGAAGGCCAGATTGTTCGTTATTCTGGGAAATGCCGTCATCTGGAGCAGGAGGAGATTGCCCAAAAGATTGAGAGTGGGATAAAACCTGCTATACGCTTCAAAGTGCCAGCCAACAAGATATATGTGGTAAATGATCTGGTCAGGGGCAGGATAAGTTTTGAAAGTGATAATGAAGGAGATTTTATCATTATTAAATCAGATGGACTGCCGACCTATAATTTTGCCGTAGTAATAGATGATGTGTTGATGGGAATAAGTCACGTAATCAGAGCGGAAGAACATTTATCGAATACCCCCCGGCAGTTGATGATATATGATGCTCTGAATTTCAAAAGACCGGACTTTGCTCATATCTCTCTGATTCTTGGCAGTGACCGGCAGAAGATGAGTAAAAGGCATGGAGCTACTTCACTTATTCAATATCGGGAAATGGGTTACTTGCCGGAGGCTTTGTTTAATTTCCTGGCCTTAATGGGGTGGTCGCCGGAGGGTGAAAAAGAAGTATTGTCCGGGGAAGAGATCAGCGGGGCTTTTACTCTGGACAGGGTAGCCAAGAGCCCGGCAGTTTTTGACTTGAATAAACTTAACTGGCTAAACCAGCAATATATAAAAAAACTGGAACTGGAGGAACTGAAAAACCTGCTTGTTCCGTATATGCGGGATTCGGATTTTGCTGAAGAGATAGAAAAACTGGATGAGATTAAGCTTTACATGCTGATTAAAGCTGTCAGGGACCATCTGATATGCCTGGCCGATATAAAAAAAGAATTAAGGGTATTTTTTGCCGATCTTCAATATGAGGAAGAAGCCTTGGAAGTACTAAGGGAGCCGGGTGTTTTGGAAGTGCTGCAGTATTTTACCAATAATTTTCCTCCTGAGCTTAATGTAGAAATAATAAATGAGTTCATCAAAAAAATAAGAAAAGAATTAAAACTCAAGCCCAGGAATGTTTTTATGCCATTGCGCTGTTCCCTGAGCGGGAAAACCCATGGGCCTGAATTGCCTTATCTTATTAGCATCTGGGGTCAAGGTGAATGCCTGCGCAGGATCAGGCAATCAATGGACTTGATAATGGAGGGGAAAGAGTAAGTTTATCAAGACCTGAATGCTTGACATAAGAAGACCGACTGCATATAATCTTAGTAACTTCATATTTAAATGCTGAGAAGGGAATAAGTAGGCGTCGATCGCTGACAGAGAGAAAAAGTCACCGGCTGCGAGCTTTTTCATGGTAAGAAGTCGCTGAATTTGCGTCCTGGAGCAGATATACTGAAATAAAGTAGGTATATCCGGTATTACCGTTATATTTTTCAAGTGGGGTATTGTTGCTAGAGAAGATGATACCCAAGCAGAGTGGAACCGCGGAGGCAAAGCCTTTCGTCTCTTCGTAGAGATGAAAGGCTTTATTTAATTTTTAATTATGGACTAATTTTGAATGAGGGCTGCCCGGAGGGTGCAAATTTAAACGGGAATAAAGCGAATCAGTAGTGCCCGGGTGCGTTTCATTAAAAATTTCAAATTAACTAAACTGCAGTGCAGTTTTAGTTTACTGGAGGGAGAAAAATGTTTTACAGCCTGAAGAGAGAAATACAGGTGGTATTTGAACGAGATCCTGCGGCTCGCAGCGTAGTGGAAATTATGCTTTGCTATCCGGGTTTTCATGCGATAATTAATCATCGAATAGCCCATTTCTTATATCAGAAGAAAATGTATTTGATAGCCCGCTTAATATCACATATCAGCCGTTTTTTGACTGGAATAGAAATACATCCGGGAGCGAAAATAGGCAGGGGTTTCTTTATTGATCATGGCAGCGGAATAGTAATAGGTGAGACCACTGAAATAGGAGACAATGTAACTCTTTACCAGGGAGTAACCCTGGGAGGAACCGGGAAACAAAAAGGGAAACGTCACCCAACAATTGGGAATAATGTTACTATAAGTGCTGGGGCCAAGATATTGGGGTCCTTTTACATTGGTAATAATGTAAAAATTGGTGGAGGCTCAGTAGTCTTGAAGAGTGTTCCGGATAATTGTACGGTAATAGGTGTACCGGGAAGAATAGTAGTCAGGGATGGGGCCAGGGTTGAAAATGAAAAGGTAGAGGTTGATCTGGAGCACCATATGCTTCCTGACCCGATTGCAGATACTCTGGCAGTTATGCAGGCAAGAATTGAAGAACTGGAAAAGCGGCTGGAATCGAAAGAAAACAGTAAGGGGGGATCAATAAATGCGAGTTTACAATACTCTAAGCGGCAAAAAGGAAGAACTGAAAACATTGAATCCGCATAAAGTGGGGATCTACGTTTGTGGGCCGACTACCTATAACTATATACATTTGGGGAATGCCAGACCTCTGGTGGTTTTTGATACGGTCAGGCGCTATTTGGAATATAAGGGTTATGAGGTAAACTATGTACTTAATTTTACTGATGTGGATGACAAAATTATTAATCGTGCCAGGCAGGAGGGACAGGAAGCTATAGAACTTGCTGCTCATTATATTGATGAATATTTTCAGGATGCAGATGCTCTTAATATCAAAAGGGCTCAGGTACACCCGCGGGTCAGCCAGCATATCCCGGAGATTATTGAGGCTGTGGAAGGCCTTATAGATAAGGGCTTTGCTTATGAAACTGAAGGTGACGTTTATTTCCGGGTTAAGGCGTTTAAAGATTATGGAAAATTATCTGGTCGCTCTCTCGATGAGATGCTTGCTGGAGCCAGGGTGGAGATTGATGAGCGCAAAGAGGAAGCAGTGGATTTTGCCCTGTGGAAAGCGGCCAAAGAAGGAGAACCCTTCTGGGAAAGCCCCTGGGGGCAAGGCAGACCGGGATGGCATATTGAGTGTTCGGTGATGTCTATCAAATATCTGGGAGAAACCTTTGATATTCATGGTGGAGGCAGTGACCTGATTTTCCCTCATCACGAAAACGAAATAGCCCAGGCAGAGGCGTTGAGTGGGAAAACTTTTGTAAATTACTGGATGCACAATGGTTTTATTACCGTAAACAATGAGAAAATGTCAAAATCACTGGGTAATTTCTTTATTTTGCGGGATATCCTGGAAAAATATTCTGCTGATGTAGTGCGTTTTTACTTGATTGCCACACATTACCGGAGTCCTCTTGACTTTGATGACGGAAAACTGGAAGAAGCTCGTAAAGCCCTGGGACGATTGCAAAATACTCTTTTATTAGCTGATGAGTATACAAGAGGTTATATTGAAGAAAGCCAGGAAGTGGAAGGAAAGGGGCTGCTTTTCCTGAATTCTGTTATCGAGCTGGAAAACAAATTTGTTCAAGCTATGGATGATGACTTTAATACTGCTAAAGCCATAGGCTTTCTTTTTGAAATGTCGCATAATATAAATGCTTTCCTGGCTGAGGTGGATAGGGACAGTGTTTCTGAGCGGAACGCCGTACTCAGGGCCATGAAGGTATTCAGCAGCTTGGGAGACATTCTGGGAATTTTTATGGAAAAAACAAAAAACGAAGAAGAAATGGCAGAAAAAATCCTGGAGATTTTTGCCGGAGTCAGACAGCTGGCGCGTAAGGAAAAAGAATTTCAACTGGCGGACGAGATAAGGGAATTTCTGAATGACCTGGAGGTTACCATAGAGGATACTGCTAATGGAAGTCGATTCCGCTATAGCGGCAATATTGAACTCCCTATTCTGGTCGAAAAATTAATAGAATTACGTTCAAGGTTTAAAAAGGAGAAAAAGAAAAATTATGACAGAGCTGATTTTCTAAGAGATACCCTGCAGGCTGGGGGAATAATACTGGAAGATACCAGGGAAGGAGTCAGATGGAAACTTGCTGATGCGTGAGGAACTTGCAGACAAAGATATAAGGGAATATTCGGCAGTTGCGCTTGCCTATATTGGCGATGCTGTTTTCGAATTAATGGTGAGGACACATATTCTGGCAAGCGGAAGAAAAAAAATCAGAGATATTCATCATGATACTGTTGGGCTGGTAAAAGCCGAAAGTCAGGCCAGGGTTATAAGGCAGCTTTTCGGTGAGCTCAGCGAAGAGGAAAAGGATATCGTCAGGAGAGGCAGGAATGCCAAGAGTACTCCGCCAAAACACGCTGATCCTGGTGATTACGGTATGAGTACAGGTTTTGAAGCTCTGCTGGGATACCTTTATCTTCAAGGTGAAGAGGATCGCTTATTTTATCTGGTAAACAGGGCGCTTAATGAGGCAGTTGAGGGAGGGGATTAATTGATTATCAAGAAGGCACAGGTCCTGGTACCTGAAACGGAAATTGATATTAAAAAAATAGGTAAACTGGAACGTTATGCAAGGGTTTGCTATAAATCCGAGGATAAGATGGGGCAGGAGTATAGCCCTGGCTTTTTACGGAATATTATAAAACGAGGACATGAGTCAATAAGCGAACATGAAAAGGCCACGGTAATGTTTATAGTGGACAGGGGTATTTCTCATGAAATAGTTCGCCACCGTATTGCAGCCTACAGTCAGGAATCAACCAGATATTGCAATTACAGCAAGGACAAATTTGGCAATGAAATAACGGTTATAGAACCGTATTTTTTTCTTGAACGGCCGGAAGCTTATAAATACTGGCAGGATACTTGTCTCTCAGCGGAAAAGAACTACATGACTATGCTCGATATGGGGTGTTCAGCTCAGGAAGCCCGTTCTATATTGCCAAATTCTCTTAAGACGGAGATTGTAGTTACCTATAATATGAGGGAATGGAGGCACTTTTTCCGTCTCCGCTGTGATGTGGCCGCTCATCCGCAGATGAGGCAGGTAGCCATACCCTTGCTCCTATTGTTCAGGGAAAGACTGCCATTGTTGTTTGATGATATTGCTTACGATGAGAGTTTCCCCGAAGAGCACTATGCAGAAATATTAATTACCGATGATCTATTCAGGCATTCAATTTAGAAGCAGAAAGACATATTGCGCAGTAGCCAGAGACTGCGCA
>JAHDSE010000036.1 GCA_018432955.1 Syntrophomonadaceae bacterium | reverse complement strand
TGCCTTCCGGTTCATAGCCCGCTGTCCGCTTAAGGGTGAATTTGCTTCGAAATCCCCTACCTTTCTGAGTATCCAGGAGGCAGTTCCCTTCACAATTCCAAAACCTCCTTTTTTAAGCGGAGGAGGAAATGCAGCTATACACAGGTCAGTATCTCCGGCCATTACCGGCTGGATTATTTTTTCCACTTCTTGCGCTGATTGGCCCAGGTCTGCATCAAGGAACACTATGATCTCAGTGTCTATTAGGGGCAAAGCAGCATTCATAGCCCCCCCCTTGCCCCGGTTGGGATTCAAATCCAGCACAAATGCTCCTTCTTCCCTGGCCAGAGCAGCAGTATTGTCAGTGGAGCCATCATTGACAACTATTATTTTGTTTATAATCTTTAACAGCTTTAGTGCTCTTAAAGTGCTTTTTATTCTCTTTCCTTCATTATATGCAGGGATTACTACACTTACGCTTTGCATAATCATACCTCTATAGCCTTATTTTCTTTAATTGCCTTTGATAGACTCCAGGGGTAAGGATGGCATAAATTTCTGGGCAGTGCTTTTTATTCCATAATGCCCTGGTTCTCCTTCCATAGCAAAAACAAGTGATATCTGTCCAGGGCTCAGATCAATGTCATCTACAGTACTTATATTTTTCTTCTGATAATTCTCCATGTAAGAATAGCTTACTTCTGAGCTTTCTACACCAAATACTTTACAACCAGTATTAAGCGCAAAATCAATCAAAGACTGGTCAAAGCTGTTGGCAAAAAAGGTATCCAAATTGTTTGAGCCTCCCAGAACTATAAGCCCGTTAGGCATAATAGTATTGTCGCCATTAAATTTCACCAGTTCGTTCTGCTGGAGAAAGGCCAATGCACCAGCATCGCCCTGATTCATTATTATAGAAGCAGCACTCACAGCAATGTGATTTCTCAATGAATCCCGGTCAGCCCCGGCATCAAGTCCGTAAAAATCTATAAGCTTTCTGCATAATTCAGGATCATCCAGGCTTAGATTTGCCAGCACTACAGTTTTGGATACTACATTGACTCCTGCTACCGATAAAGCATTTAACATTCCCGCAGGAATATCCTGGCTCCCGGTAACCACAATGGCAACATTGTATCCAGTGAGACGTTCCTTGAGCAGTGCCGGCAACAGCAGCTGACTGTAATTCTCATAGTCTGCAATAATCTTTTTCTGGTATTGATTCTCCTCGTTCAATATATTCTCCTGTTCCCGTAATACATAAAACTGGGTTTCCAAACGATCCAGCATCTTTTTCTGCTGGTCGACTATCAAGTTATCGCCTACAATAGTGCTGCCAATGAGCACCCCCAAACCCAGGGCCAAAAAAACTGCCACTATAGAAGCTATATGATATCGCAAATCAATCATTAATTGTCACCACTCAATAATTATATTCCCAAAAATAATTTCAATTGTAAAACAAGCAAATCAAAAAATGGCCTGGTAGCAGGAGAAACCCACAGGATTACGCTAATAGGAACCAGTGCCGCCAGAAACAACTGAGCCAAATACCTGCTCTGCAGGCTCTGCTGGTAAAGTTGGCTTACTCCCCTGGCATCCACCAGAATGGAACCCACCTTAAGCCTTACCAGAAAGGTGCTTCCCATTCCTTTTCGCCCCTTTTCCAGAAAATCGATCATATTCGAGTGACTGCCAACAGCAACTATCAGACTGGCTCCATATTCCCAGGCGAGTATCATAGCCAGATCTTCACTGGTTCCCGGCATGGCAAATATACTCGTCGGTACCCCCATAGATTCAACTCTCTGTAAACCGGGAGCAGAACCATTGGAATAAGCGTGTACTATAATTTCAGCACCGCTGGACAGGGCTTTATCCGAAACACTATCCATATCACCTACAATAATATCAGGTATCAAACCAAATTCCAAAAGAGCATCGGCTCCTCCATCCACTCCTATCAGAACCGGTTTTTCTTCCTGTATATAGGAATTAATGGTTTTCAGGTCTTCCTTATAACTGCTGCCCCTCACAACAATCAATACATGGCGGTTCAATATTCTGGTCTTTAAATCCGGTACACTTAGATTACCCAGAAGAATATCCTTTTCTTTTTTGGCGTATTCCAGGGTATTTTCAACAAAGTTGTCCAACTCCACCTGAATATTTTCATTGGCCTGCTTCAACTTTATTGCTACATCAGCAAGCCTGAGTTGCTGTCCCTCAGCCACCAGCCTATTCCCCCAGAAAACCTGGCTCCCTTTGATACTCAGGGAAATACCTTCTTTAATCTCCTCAAATATTTCCTCTCCGACCGCATCCAGCACGGGTATTCCTGCCTTTAAAATCTTATAGGCACCTTTAGCAGGATAACGACCGGTAATTGACGGACAGGCATTGATAATGGCCTGTGGCTTAATTTCTATTAAGGAATTGGCAGCAACTTCGTCAATATCGTCATGGGCTATTATGGCTATATCACTTTTTTTTAGTCGTTTAACCAGATTTTTGGTACGGCGATCAAGCCGTGCCCTTCCTTTTATCATAATATTCAAGAACACCCCCGGATACAAATAAAAGACTGCATGGCAAATTACCCATTTCGCCATCTATCTTAGCATATAGTCAAAATAAATAAAAATAAAGCAATAATTATCCGCTTTTGAATAATTTAAAACATACGGAAAAAAGAGGGCAGCACCCTCTTTTTAAAAAAGCAATCATTGATAATTTTTGAGAGCCTTTGTTTCTAGCTAACTTTATTCTCCAACCTCAACCTATCAGCAATGATAGCAATAAACTCAGAATTCGTAGGTTTTCCTTTCTCCCCGCTGATAGTGTAGCCAAAAATTTTATTAATCCTATCCAGGTCACCTCTGTCCCAGGCCAATTCTATGGCATGCCGTATAGCCCGTTCGACTCTACTGGGCGTAGTGTCATACTTCTGTGCAATAGCCGGATACAGTTCTTTGGTTACCGCCCCCAAATAGTTTATCTCATCTACGACCAGCATTATTGCATCACGAAGATATTGGTATCCTTTTACATGTGCAGGCACACCGATTTCATGGATGACCCTGGTTACTTCCACTTCCATATTCTTTGGATGAAAGACAGGGCTGTTGACAGTCATAGTGTTACGATTTTCCGTTCTGCCAGGTTTAATATCTCGCACTACCTGTTTGACCCGGTCACCAAGGACCTGTAAATTAAAGGGTTTTAAGATATAATAATCAGCTCCGAGTTGAACTGCCTTCTGGGTAATATTTTCCTGTCCAAAGGCTGTTAAAATTATCACTTTTGGCCGTGGGTCAATTTCCATCTTATTTAGGTTTTCCAGTACTCCTATCCCGTCCATGTAAGGCATAATAAGATCAAGAATAAGCACCTCTACCTCATTTTTTTTGAGCTCATCCAGTACCTCTGTGCCATTTGAGCAAATAGCTACCACTTCAAAACCATCCTGACCGGAAAAATAGTCTTTTATTATTCCGCAAAATTCTTGGTTATCATCAGCAACAAGAACCTTAATCCGATTTGATTCATTTAACATACAGAATTACTCCCCCTCATCCCTGATTTTATTTCAAATCAATTATTTATAATCGCTTTTCGACGGCACAGCAAATATTTCCTGCTTTTTTTTTCCGCTAAATTAGCCTATAATACTGCATTCAATAACATGATAATACAGATAAATACAATAGTTTTGTCTTCCATTTAATTATAATAATCATATAAATATTGCATTCCAGGTCCTCTACATTAATTATTCTTTAATCGAGATTTGTCGAAAGTTTTTCCTGCTACTTTTTCTTTGCCGGCATTTCTGATAGAATATTGTCCATAAAAACGCCATATCCGCGTTCAGGATCATTTAAAAAGACATGGGTCACAGCTCCGACTATCTTTGAATCCTGAATAATCGGGCTGCCGCTCATGCCTTGAATTATTCCTCCGGTAACCGTCAACAAACGAGGATCTGTCACCCTGATTACCATCCCTTTTCCATTTTTTCTGTCCGGGTATACTTTTTCTATTACTACATCAAATGTCTCGATATCTTCAGCATTTATTACCGTGTATATTTGAGCCGGGCCTTCTTTTACCTGATGAGAATAAGCGACTTCCATGGAATATTGCTTTAATGGATTCTCAACATCGTTTTGGGTACTGCCATAAATACCGAAATAACTGTTTTTTTTGATAGTACCCGAAATACTTCCGTTCTGCTTGAAAACGCCAATCTTCTCGCCCGGTTTTCCCGGTTTTCCTGCTTTTATACTCTGAATGGAAGCACTGACAATTTCTCCTTGCAGAACATCTATGCTTTGTCGGGTATCAGCATCAATAATAATATGACCCAGCGCCGCAAATGTACCAGTATCCGGTTCCCACAAAGTCAGGGTTCCCACTCCCACGATACCATCACGTACATATAAACCTATTCGATGTCTCTGGGTCTCCGGACAAAACACGGCTTCAACTGGAATAGAAAGAAATTTATCCTTTCTTTTTATTCCCAGAAGCAGTTCTGTCCCCTCTTTTTCGTCAATTATTTGGGCTAATTCATTTTCAGTGCTCAAAGCCTTGTTATCAACTTCAAGGATCAAATCTCCTATCTCAACACCTTCTTCCCGTGCCGGATATTGTTTTTCCCCATTGCTTCCAAGAACCGGTGCAAAACCAACTACCATTATCCCGCGTGATTGCAGCAAAACGCCTATGGAATGCCCTCCAGGAACAACCCGCCTGCTGGGAACCGACTCAATAGCCATAGATTTTATAGGAAGGATACCCAATAACTTGAACTTAACATTTATCTTCCCCGGCTTGAGTGCAGTTATCTCATAGCCCAGAGGCTTTTTATTAACAGTAATTGCCGGATCTTCAGGAGATGCAAAAACACTCTGGGAATTTCCCATCACCTGCATTTGGATTTTATCATCAAGCTGGCCTGGCAAATCAATAAGTATTTCGCTCGATTCCCCTACTACCATTTTATGGCATTCAGGCAAACCTAATAGTATTCTGCTCTGAGGCATGAAACATAAGGCAATTAGAAGGATAGACAGTACAATTCCAATCAGCGGGCGAATCCTGGGCAATATTTTCAACCTCCTTGAGCGCAAATATTCAATATCAGATATTTTTTCCATCAAGAACTGGAAATATACCAGCAGAATTATTTGACCTTCTTTGACTATTAATGTATAATTTATTGCATAATAGAAAAAAATTGTTTTCAAAAGGTTTAAAAAAGGAGGTTTTAGCTATGTTTGATTTGACGCCCTTCAGAAGAAGAAGGCACATGCTTCCCGGTGATTTTGGCAGAGAAATGTTGAGGGATTTTTTTGACAGCGATCTTTGGTCTGGCCTGGGTATGGATATCAGAGCTGATATCAAGGAAAACAAGAAAGAATACATTGTAGAAGCTGAACTTCCCGGAATGAATAAAGAACAGATTAATGTGGAATTGAAAAACAATACTCTGACTATTTCTGCCAGACAGGAGGATGAAGTAAAAGAAGAAAACGAAAATTATGTTCGACGGGAAAGAAAGCAGGGCAGTATCAGCAGAAGCTTTTATGTAGAGAATGTCGATAACGAAGGTGTAAAGGCGGATTATAAAGACGGGATTCTAAAAATAATTCTTCCCAAGTTAAAGGAAACTGAGCCTGACAGCTATCGCATCAACATTGATTAGTATTCAAACTGGAAAAGCCGGGGCCAAACCAGGTATTGGATGCATTGTTTCTATGCTGGGTTTATAGGCTGGTTGCCAGAAAAACCTTCTGGAATTTATATATCCAGAAGGTTTTTTTATATTTTTATTGATTTTAACAAATAAACACAGGTAGATGCGGGGAACTCTTAAGCAATGCCGTTAGAAGAAGTTCACTGTAGAAGCATAATCTCATCTTACAATAAAGCTGCCTTTCGTTCACCTTAGATTTTAACCCTTTTCCCCTCAGCTAGATCCATACTGGCATCGCGTATGACAATATCTCCCTCCTGGAGCCCCTCAATAATCTCCACAAAGTCCTGGTTCTTCAGGCCAATTTGAATCTGCTGCTGCTTCACTTTGCCGTTGACTACAGCCATTACTTTATAAACTCCGTCTTTTCCGCTGAGTACAGTTTCCCTCGGCAATACTAAAACATCTGGCTTTCTTCTGGTCTCAATACTTACGCGCACCTCGTAGCCCGGCCGCAGCTTAGTACTATCATCCAGAGAAATAATGACTTTTACCCGCCGTTGGACTACACCAAGAGCAGAGGTCTTCTCATGGGCCTGCGGGGCTATCTTTTTGACCTTCCCGGGCAATTCTTTGTCTCCCAGTACCGGAGCAGATATTATAGCATTTTGTCCCAGCTCTATCTCAGCCAGATCATCACTTAATATATCAACCTCTACTTCCAGGGCCCCTGCCTCTCCTATCCTGGCAATCATGGTGCCCGGACTCAGAACCTGTCCTTTCTCCATTGGAATCTCCAGAACAGTCCCTTTTTGCGGGCTTTTAACCAGCAATTCCTCTGTCTTGGAGAAAACGTCCTCATGCATTTTGCCCAGACTGTTCTTTTGTGCTACCAGGCTTTCCACATAAGCCTCCTGTTCGGCCACTGCCCTTTGCAAATTGGACAGAGCCAGGACAGCACTGTCATAATCTTGCTGAGAGATAGCTCCTGCAGCCAGCAACTCTTCCTTTCTCTCTAAATCCTTTTGGCTCTGATTCAGTCCCAATTGAGCACTGTTCAAGGCCACCTTCCCGGCCTGCAGTTTAGCGCCAGCTTCAGTCAATCCGGCTTTAACGGATTCCAGTTCAGAACTTAAATCCAGGTTCTCCTGCAATAAAATCTGTTGCCCTTCTTCCACTTCATCACCGGATTCAACATAGACTTCGAGAATTCTTCCAGGCTGCAAGGCTTGAATCTGGCAGTCATTCAATGCCTTTACATAGGCAGTTTCCTCTACGGTTCTGATCAGGTCTCCCGTTTTTACCTGAACAGTATCAACTTCAGTGCCACCTGTAAGTACTACTACTGCTGTCAGGGCAATAACTACCAGAGCCCCTGCGCCTGCCATAAGCTTTTTTTTCATTAATTTTCCGGTTCCCACTTAAGTTCTGGAACCAGTCCCTCCTCCCCTTTATTATTAATTTTGAATTCTTGATTTTATTTTTGAATTATGATAGTCCGGCACTCATCAATGCTATAGTCTCGTTAATCCGCGTTGAGAGTGGGCTGAGTGCCGGATTCTTTGTTTTAAAGCTTTTCAAATCAGCATATTCATAATAAATTTGCGTTGACCTAGGTCTAATTTTTTGCAGTGGAATATTATCATTAACATTAATCACGGTTTTTCAAAACCTCCACCATATCCAGCTCCTTTACTTTTCTTATAACAAAATAATGACCAAGAAGAACAAATCCCACAGCTACCAGACCAGCAATAAGATAGGTCTGGGGATAAATGATCACCGGCATGTAAAAAAGGTCGGTATTGACAGCAGTCATATACAGCTCCCCCAGTAATCTGCCGGCAGGAAGCCCCAGCATTATCCCCAGCGCAGATTGAATACAGGTTTCCTTGAATAAAAGAGAAGACACTTCCCTTTCGCTGAGCCCCATAACCCTTAAAGAACTTAATTCTCTTTTCCTTTCATTAAAACCCATTATAGATGAATTATAGACAATAGCCAGAACAAGAATCACGGAAAAAAACAGCATTATCCCGATAAAGTAGAGCATACTGTCCATCAATCGCATAATGCTGTCTATCTCTTTATCTTTACTGACAACACTGGCTACGCCAGGAATATCATTGAGACGTTTCTCCAACGCTTCGCTTTTATTTATATCAACCTTCAGCATTACAGCACTCACCAGTTGTTTTTCCTGAAGGATGCGGTTAGCTGTTTCCAGAGAAACAAAAGAACCTCCTCCCATGAGTTGCTTGTTTACAGCCACTACTTTGAGGCTGGACTCTCTGGAAGGACCTATCCCCAGCTTGCTTTCCACTCTAATATAATCACCAACACCAATTCCCAGTTTTCTTGCCGTTCGCTCGCTTAATAATATTCCTTCCTCTGGAACAGCCAGAGCTTTGCCGTCTTCATTAAAAATACCCCTCAACCCAAACTGCTTTTCCAGGCCGCTTATTAGTTCATCTTCTGATTTCGCCATTTCTTCATCAGCCTGCAGGGCAGATATTGCAACCGGCACCTCCAGAGCAGACTCCAGCTGATACACTTCTTCCCACTGTAACCAGTTCATGAGCTCGTTGCCTTTTACCGGCTGAGTAAAATGTACAATATAGTCATAACGAGTTTCCCTGGTAAAATGCTGATCCATCATATAATCCACAGAATCGTCGGCGAACAAGCCCAGAATCATAATAGATACAGCTGCTATTACTCCCAGAACTGTAACTGCAAAGCGGGAACGGTTGCGCGAAATAGAACGGACACTCATTTTCCATGAGGTATGCAGCCGTCCCCATAAAAAGTCCCATCTTTCGAGCCAGGTTCTACTCCCGCCCCTGGGGGGATCCGGGCGCATAGCCTCGGCAGGATGTATCTTTATTACACTCCATGATGCCAGTAAACCAGAAACTACTCCCAGGAGCGAAGTCACAAACCAGCTCCAAAAAACGGCAGCCCCGTTTATCCCTCCAATACTTTCAGGAAGGTTGAAGAAGAGAGCATACATATCTGCAATAGCTGAAGCACTAATAATGCCCAGTAATGCTCCCAGAACAAAACCAGCAGTAGTTACTGCAAGCGCATATCCGATAAAATGTAACATAATCTGGCGGTTACTGTACCCCAGGCCTTTCATTATTCCTATTTCCAGCCGCTGTGATTTTATCAGACGGTTGAGCAAAATAAACTGTATGGCAGCAGCCAGGATAAAAAATATCATGGGCAAAAACCGAGAACTGCTTTCCAGTCCGTCCAATTCCATCTGCATAGTAGCATTACTCAGCTGATCACTGCGGGGATAACTGGCCAGGTTCCCATAAGGCTCCAGGATCTTTTCAATCTTACTGGCAATTTGTTCTTCATCAGCTCCCGGCGCCAGCTTGACAAGCACCTGGTTTATCTGCCCCTCCATATTTACGAGCTGTTCCACCTGTTCGTGGGGTCCCATAATAATACAAAAGTTTTCCGGGTCAGGAAACATTGTAGAAGCATCTTTCAAAGGATAGATAAACTCCGGTCCAGTTGCCGTCCCTATCATGCTCAAAGACACTTTCTTGCCTTCAACAATTATTTCCAATCTATCCCCTGGACTCAAGCTTTTGGCCTGTGCATGCTGCGGATCAACCAGCACACCATCAGTGCTGTCATCAAAAAGCCTCCCACTTAAAAGATGGATCTGATTTATCTCTTTCTCCATGGGCAGAGGATAACTGGTCAAACGAGCAACTGACCGCCCCCCTTTGTCTTTTACCAGAGGTACATCCTTTTGAATACGTCCGGTAACCTGGATAATACCATTAATCTCTTTGATCTGCTTTGTTATAGTAAGAGGAGCCTTAACCACATGAAAATAGTAGTCAGCAAAATTCTTGTCGTCGTAAAATTCCTCCTGGGATCGGCTCAGGTTATAGAAGGCTGTGTTCATGGCAATAAAGATTACTACCCCTACCATTACAATAGCTACCAGGGCAATAAATTGTCCGCGGGTGGTTTTTATAGTTCTTCCCAGCTTGCGGTTTAAAGGACTCATTACCATTCAATCCTTTCGGGTGGCAAAGGCTCAGCATTGATGATAAGCTCTACTATCTCTCCGCTGCGCATCCTTACCACGCGATCAGCCATAGCAGCAATAGCTGTATTATGCGTAACAATGATCACTGAGCTGTGACCTTCACGACTGATTTCAGCCAGTAATCCCAGTATTATTTTTCCTGTTTCATAGTCCAGAGCCCCGGTAGGTTCATCACATAACAAGAACTGCGGCTTTTTTACTATGGCCCTGGCAATAGAAACCCTCTGCTGTTCACCACCGCTAAGTTGTGCAGGAAAATGCTCCCGCCGATCGTCCAGCCCTACTTCCCGCAGCACGTCATCGACAGGCAAAGGATCATTCACCAGTTCAGCAGCCAGGGCTATATTCTCCTCTGCAGTCAAATCCGCTATCAGATTGTAAAACTGAAAAACAAAGCCCACTTCCTGGCGGCGAAATAGCGTAAGTTCCTTGTCGCTTACCTGTGCCAAATCTTTATTCTGAAATAATATCTTCCCTGCTGTAGGTTTATCCATACCTCCAACAAGGTTTAGCAGGGTACTCTTTCCAGAACCGCTGGGCCCCAGAATAACCAGTAATTCTCTGTTAAATATTTCAAAAGTAGTTTCTTTTAAAGCCTCTACACTGACTTCTCCCATAATATAAGTTTTTTTAACCTCATCAAGCCGCATTATAGCTTCTCTGTCCATAGTAGCTCCCTCCTGGATGGCTGATTATTTCTGATACCTATCGCAATAGTATTAAGAATTTTTTCTGCCAGAGACATAAATGCAGTTTCTTCTATCTCCTGCCCGTGTTTTTCATAATAGATATCCACCATCGCAAACTGCAGTACCAGCAAGATATGAGCCGTCAACTCCCGGTCTAAATCCTGCCGCAGATCTCCCCTGGCAACTCCGATATTAATGAGAGACAAATAATAGTTTATAGCTTTCTGCTGATTATCTTCCAGGACTTCATTTCTCAGTTCCCTGTCAAGCATTACGCTTTGTGAAATTCTCATCAGCTTGGGTTCCTGGAGTACCCATCGAATGCTATTTAGATACATATCCCGGACAGTATCAAAAAAATCTCTCGACCCCGCTTCCATTAAAACAGGTCCCAGAATCTTGAGCTTCATATCACCCAGAAGCTGGAGAATATATTTGAAAAGATCCTTTTTATCTTCGAAATAATGATAAAAACTCCCCTTGGCTATATCCGCCCTTTCCACTATTCGTGAAATGGAAGCCGGTTGATAGCCATACTCGGCAAATTCATCTATACCTGCATCTACAATGCGTTCTCTTTTTTCCGTTTTTAAGTTAAAGAAGGCTTCCCTGGGCATTTTTTACTCAACCTTTCTCTTATCCAAGTGGATCAATAATAGTCATTTTCAGCTTGTCAAATAAGCTGTCAGAGCAAGCAAAAAAAGGTGAAGGGCAAAAAATTAGCCAATGCCGCGATTGAGACGTATACGGGGTACGTTGATTAGACGGCTTTTGAGCAGACGCGGAAATTCGCCTTCTGACGATCTAAAATGACTATATAGTCATTTTATTATAGTCCATCCTCCCTGTCAACTTCAGCAGTTTAATTTAGTTTCGAATATACTTTTATGACTCTCTGGTCATTTTTCGGAAATACGGAGATACCCGACTGCTTATGGGGGATCAGGTAAAGCCATAAAAAAGCCCGGATAAATCCGGGCTTTTGAAATAATACCGACAGCTACTCTGCTGCCTCCGTTTCTCAACCAGGTTCCCACCTACCGGCGGGTGTTTAAATCATCGTTGCTACTATGGTTGAGTCCGTCCGGGGCTAACCCTCTCTTTTGTAGGTGCAGCAGATTTTTTTTGTAATATATTAGCCATGTTATGAAACATTATTACTGGGAATACTTGCCGGATTTATAGTTTTCAAAGATAATTATTCTTTGTCCAAAAGTCTTAATAATATTTGATTTACAGGAGGTGCCGGGCATGAAGGTATTAGTGGCATATTTTTCGGCAACTGGTGGCACTGCCAAAATAGCCCAGGTAGTAAAAAATGAATTAAACAGAATTAAGTTTCCATACGCATATCCCGCAGATAATTCAAAATAGTGGTTCCATAGATTTCTTTAAAGCCAATTTTCAATTTATAAGTATTCATGCCTATTTTGCGGGCTAACTCTGTTATGCTCAAGGGTTCCAGCATATTCTCAATAATAATTTCTTTAATTGCATGCAGTTTTTCCCGGTCCTGTAATAACAAATTGATCTTTGCGGTTTCTCTTCGCCGGCTAAAAAATTCTTTTTCCATAAATAATGAAATTATTTCAATAGCTTTGCTTTCCAGGTAAAGGCTTCTTGAAACACCTTTATATTGACAATTAAGGATTTGGTAAAACACCAATTCCAATTCCGGCAGTTTTGAAATTTTAAATTCCAGCCCTGTATTATTGTCTTTAAGCATTTCCTTGAACATTGCCATATCAAAGATGACACCGGGTATTTTTAAAAAAGAATCCAGGAACGACTCCTCAAAACATATTGAAACCCCATACCATTTGCTTTCAGCAGGATAACGCATCCACCCTTCGGCACATTCGTTAACCCAAAAGTATATACCACCGCTGCTGAAGATTGTCTCACTTTGATTAACAAATTCTCCACAGCTTATATATTTGGGGTAGTGCTGCTAGATAAGGAAATAAAGAATAGCTGAACCCGTCCTAAATAAAAAAGGCACGGAAGTATTAATATTGCCGTTTGTTGAATCTCTTTAAAACACGTAACTTGCATATAAGCATGACTGCTTGCTTATAATTGTGCGTATAAAAACTTAAAGCAATATGTGTATAACTAAATGATTATATTAAATGTACATGAATGATATAATACTATTAGAGGTGGTATTCGTGGCAAGAAATACTCTAAAACAAGATACGGTAAGCTATACTGCTGTTCTTTCTGTAAGCTGTGTCAGCGAGGGGTAAAGCTAATGTCAGGGAAGCACAAGGAACGCGCCTCTGTTTCTTTGAAAATGCACTAAATCCGTATTTGTCTGGAGGGTATTGGCAATGGAAAGCAAAGACGTTCGTTGGGAACAACGGTTTAACAATTATAGGAAAGCACTGCAGCAGCTTAAGGAAGCTGTGGAGCTTAAAAAGACGCGACCTTTCTCCAACCTTGAAAAACAGGGAATGATTCAGGCTTTTGAGTATACACATGAATTGGCATGGAAAACCCTGAAAGACTTTTTGAAAAGCAGAGGTAATATCCAAATCTACGGTTCAAGAGATGCGACCAGGGAAGCTTTTCAGCTGGGTCTGCTGGAGGATGGGGAACTCTGGATGAAAATGCTTCAGAGCCGGAATATTACGAGTCATGTTTATGATGAAAGTACAGCGGAAGAAATGATTAATTTAATCAGTGATTCATATTATGAAGCATTTAACAAACTGTTAATTAAAATGAATGATCTTCAACACGGGGAGGCTAAAAAATGCAATATGGATTAACTGAAGATATAATAAGACAAATGATTAATATTTTTGCAAATATGCACAAGGTAGAAGAAGTTATTATATATGGATCGCGAGCTATGGGAAACTACCAGCAAGGCTCCGATATCGATCTGGCTTTAAGAGGTAAAGATTTGAATATGGATGATTTACTTAAAATAGGCGTAAAGCTTGATGACCTTGATTTACCTTATCACCTTGATTTGTTGATACTTGACAAGATTGAGAACTATGATTTGTCAGAGCATATCAGCAAAGTAGGAAAAACAATTTATAACCGGTATAACTAAGGTCAGGTTACTGACTTATCTACTTATTGATTAAAAAGGCTTTTAACCTTCTGGAAATAATCAGCCAGGATAAGAAAGCCAGAATGATTTACGAAGCCCGGCAAGCGGAACTCCACGACCAGGTAAGCAGGCTGGAATCAAGCTTCTTTTTCTTTTCTTTGAATCTTCCCGGATTAAGAAAGTCTTCTTGTCTCACTACATCTTCAGGTCGATGTATCATTCTACCTGTACAGATCTTATGACTAATACTCTATGCATTGTATACTCCTTATTAATTCTTTTGTTTATAATAGCTTCACCTCTGCTATATATCTTCTAACTGAAAAGGATTATAGCTAATCCCATGGTCGTAGATATCGGTACCTTCCCTGCGTTTCAAATAAGCTACCACAATATAAGTTAACGGAGTAGCCAAGAGTTCAAAGGCAACCTTAAAAAGGTACTGGTAAAGCACCATCTGCATCAGAATCCCATGCGGCACTATTCCCACAAAACAGACGCTAATAAAAATTATTGTATCCAGCCCTTCCCCGATCAGGGTAGAACCAATCGTGCGGGTCCATAGCCATCTTCCCCTGGTCAATATTTTCATACGCGACAGCACATAAGCATTAGCGAATTCTCCGGCCAGATAAGCCAGAAGTGAAGCCATAACAATACGCGGGGTCATACCCAGGACTATTGCAAAAGCCTCTTCGACTTCGAAAAAATCTGGGGAGGGTATAGCCATAAGCAGGGTAAAAACCCCTACCATCAAAATGTTACAGGCAAAACCTGTCCAAATAACCATCCTGGTCCGGCCATAACCATAAACTTCGGTAAGAATATCTCCAAAAATATAAGCCAGTGGAAATAAGATTACTGCTCCCGGCAGTGTCATACCCCCAATGCTAATAAGTTTACCCGCTATGATATTGGATAGTAATAAAGAACTAACAAAAAGACAGGCAATTATCACAAATAAGCCAGATAGATTATCCTGTTCCCTGAGCAAAATATAACCTCCTACCACTAAATAATATCGCTTTGAACAAGCTGTTTATTATTATCAATAATTATAAATAAGAATAAATTAACTGGCAAAATGTTTTTTTTACAGATATATGTAAGCCTATTCCTCACAGGGGGCAGCTAGACTTCAGCAAAGATATCTCCCAGGGATATCTTAAGCCCTGTAAAAGCACTTGATTGTATGGTATCTTTCTCCCCCAGAATTTTTAAGCTTTCTATGTCTCTTTCGGCAGAGAAAGAGTACTGCAAAATACTCCTGTTTTCAAGATTTACCACCCAGTATTCCTTAACACCGCTTTTCATGTATAGATTTAATTTAATAGCCATATCCTTGCCTCTATTCGATGGTGACAATACTTCCACCACAAGTGTGGGTATACCCTCATATTTGTCGGACTCGTTGACCTTTTCCAGATCACAAATAGCAACAATATCCGGCTGGACGACATTGGGATCTTCTTCAAACTTGGTCGCAAAACCGAAAAGCCTCACATCCAGTGGCGCTGTTACTGAGCGACAGGGCTTTCCTTTAAAATAGTTATAAAAATGACCTGATATTTCGTTAACCACAATCTGATGTCTAAAACTCGGTGAAGCCAGGAGATAAATCTCTCCATCAATAAGTTCATACCTCTGCTCAGAGGAATCAACCAATTCCATATATTCTTCATAGCTGATTTTTTTAGTGCTTTTATAACCTTTTGCTTCTTCGTGAACCAGATAATAATCAGGTTCACTGTAGTGAACCATTTTGGCCACGTTTTTCCCGTTTTTGCTAATAATAATATCTTCCTTTTCCACCAGGGAAAGATATTTCCCGAAAGCATTCTGCAAATCTGTGGTATTGACACGCATAAGCCCACCTCTATTCTTTAGTTTAGCTATTATTTTAATATATTTTAGCTATACCGTCAATTTATTTTAGCTATGAAAAGAAGCTGAGCCAGGGGGCGAGGAAAACAAAGGGGGGGGGCGCGAGAAGCAAAGGGACGTTCTTTTTGCTTCCTTATCAAGTCCAGTTTTCACGAGATTAATCAGGAATTCTATTGAATTCATACATGTTTATTTTCCCCTTGCCGATATTTATATTACATAACCCGCCCCGAAAAAAGCGAATAGGTAAAAAACGCATAATAATCAGGATTATGCAATATGAAATCATCTGAATTGGGATTACAGAGGCGCTGGTAATTTTGCCAGATCTCCGGCGCCACTTCCTTTTCACAGTTTCCCCAGCGCATTGTGAAAAGATCAGTTAGTGCAGCAATTTTTTCGTTGCTTAAAGGTGGACAAACATCACTCAGTAAAGTCTGGGCCCGGATATCTGTAAAACCTGCTTGTCGGAACCAAGCTGATGCCCGCATGATATGTCTCTCAGGAGTCATCCCGGCTGCAAAGGGAGCAATGCCGGCCGAAGTGGCATTTAACTGGGCCTCCAGCAACGGATATCCCGGCAGCAAGATCTGGGAAGACCATATCGCCAGACAGACCCTTCCTCCGTGTTTCACCACCCGGCTGACTTCCTTGAGCAAGATTAGCTGATCAACGGGTATCGCTCCAACACAATCCATGCTAAAGGCCCAATCAAAGCTTTTATCTGCAAAGGGCAATTCTTTAGCATCACCTTGGACAAAAGCAATCCGTTCCTTGATTGCAAATTTATTTTGCAGCAAGCATCGAGCTCTTTGCAGAAATTCTTCTTCGGCATCAAGGCCAACAACTCTTCCCTCAGATCCCAGAGCTTCTGCCAGTGCAAAAGTAGTATCGCCCAAGCCGCATCCTATATCCAAACCAGAACCCGATACCGGAAGCTGCATGGATTGAACAATACTTTTGATAATGGATTCCCGTAACGGCTGAGACAATAATAAACTCCTTTCATAGCTCAAAACGAACGGAGAATTCATTTATATACCTCCCCCCGCTCTCAAATTATTATCTTATGTTGTATCAAAATTGATATGTTCTTCCCGGATCTGAATGATACCGTATTAATATAAAGCAAATACCCCAAAAAAACAGCTAGTAAATCCGTTTATCAGGTATTACTCCACGCACCCCGCCCCGGGGGTTGTCAATATCACCCTGATAGCGCGGTATCAGGTGAATGTGGAGGTGCATTATCGTCTGTCCGGCTACTTCTCCGCAATTCACCCCAATATTATATCCATCCGGCTGGTATTTGATATCCAGGAACTTTTTAGCCTCTTCCAATAATTCATTAAGTGCCTGCCGCTCTTCCCGGGTAGTGTCAAAAATGCTTTGAACATGCCGCTTGCTGATTATAAGCACATGCCCGGGAGAGACCGGGTATTTGTCGTAACAAGCCCAGGCCAGTTGGTTTTCCAGGATAATTCCTTCCTGATTGCAGAAAATGCATTTTTCATCCATTATTTGCACCTTGTCACTCTTTATTGCCAACAATAAATTTATTTCTGTTTTTGCACATTAAAGCTACACCCCATCTGTTAAATTCTCGGAAACGTGCTGCAAGAGATGCTATTTCATTATCACCAGCACACTTGTGCTTTATGGAGTACCGCCAAACAGTGCTCCTCATTATCCACTCTCCAATGCAATGGATGGTACGGATATGTCATGTTTTTTGTGTATCTTCTTACGAATTAAAGCGATAACCACTACCCCATAAGGTTTCTATGTATTGAGGAACTGCGGGATCTTTCTCGATTTTCTTTCTTATCCTTTGTATGTGAACAGGTACTGTAGCTATATCTCCAAAGTAATTCTCCCCCCATATCGCATCGTAAAGCTGCCCTTTGCTAAAAACAATGTTAGGGTTACAGGCCAAAAACAGCAGTAATTCATATTCTTTGGCCGTCATTTTAATTTCCTTGCCATTTACGAATATTTTGCGTGAGGCAGTATTTAATTCCAGCCCCCCATGGTTAATTATTTCAGGGCCGATCTTTTTTCCGGTCAATCGTTGGTAGCGCGTTATATGAGATTTTATCCGGGCAGTAAGCTCAGCTAAACTGAAAGGCTTGGTCAGATAATCATCCGCGCCCAGGCCCAGCCCCCTTATTTTATCAATGTCTTCGCTTCGGGCGGAAACAATTATCAATGGTATTTCGCGCTTTTCCCGAATCACCTTTATGATTTCATAACCACCCATGCCGGGCAGCATTAAATCAACAATAAGCAAATCATAATCGCCGCATATAGCCTTTTGCAATCCCTGTTCCCCATCCTGGACAATATCCACTTTATATCCGCTCATCTGTAAATAATCACGCTGCAGTTCGGCAATATTAAGATCATCTTCAATTACCAGAATACGTTTCATCGGCATTGCTCCTATCCTGATCATGACCGGGAAGCGATATGGTAAAGCAGGAGCCTTTTCCTTCTGTGCTGGCAGCCTCAATCTTTCCTCCATGGGCTTCAATCAATTCTCTGGCTATAGCCAGACCTAATCCGGTACTCATCAAGTCCTTGGTCCGCTCGCTGTCAATACGATAAAAGCGTTCAAAAATATGTTCCAGCTTATCTGCCGGAATACCAGAACCGTTGTCTTTTATAGCTATCTTTATATAATCATCTTGCCGGTACACTTCAATTATGACAACTAAATCCTTCTCTGGTCCGTATTTAACCGCATTACCGATAATATTGCGCATAGCCTGGCAAAACCTTTTGCGATCGATATAAAGCAGGCAATCCCCTTCCAGTTTATTCAGATAGCATAGGCAGGAATTTCTTTCCTCCAGCTCAAGCTGAAACTCTTCTATGAGATCATCTATAAAAGCATTAAACTTTATCTCCTCAAAATCAAAGTCGAGTTTATTCATATCAAGTTGGGAAAACAGTAGCAGGTCGTCAATCAGCTTATTCACATAAGCGGTGTTGTGAGTGATGATTTTAAGGTATTTATCCATCTTCTCCGGGGACCTTACCGTTCCTTCACTTATGGCCTCAATATATCCCTGAATGGAAGCTATGGGAGTTTTCAAATCATGTGATATATTGGCAATCAAACTTTTACGGTTCTCTTCATAATCCTGCTTTAACTTTTCAGCGGCTCTCAATTTCCGAGTCATGTCGTTGAAGGAATCTATCAGCAAGCCGATTTCATTTTCGACATCATTCTCTATGCTTACATTGTAATTACCCATGGCTATTTCCTGTACTCCCAAATTAAGCCTTTCGATAGGTTGAAATATTCTTTTTTCCAAACGCCACAGAAAAAATAGATATATTATTTCCTTGATAGTTATGAAAACGGCCAAAATGATGCCAATGGCTTTATATCCCACCCAGATAAACAGGAGATAGATTATCAGTACATTAAATATTAGAAGCAGCGGACGAGTAAGCCTCAGGTATTTATGGTATTGATGAAACTCCTGATGCTGGTGATGCCAACGTTTATGAATTTCCTGGTGATGATGGCGATGGATTTTTGTACTAAAAAATTTATCTTCGTTATCAGTTAGCATTTCCGCGCTCCCATCTTCCATAGGTTTTTTCAGCAGATCTCTGTATCTATAATATCATTCTACTGCACATTTTTGTTTGTCTTCTTCCGATTGGCCTTGTTTCTAGCCCCCTCTTCGTCCTTCCACCGGTAATGTTCCCCGAAACAGTTGATTATTTCATCTCTGGCAAAGAAACAGTACAGCCTATAAGTCAGGTAGGCCAGAGCCCCAATAAAAAGCAATCCGCATATTATATTCCCCATTGCTTTAACCTCCTTAATTACCGGCCTCACAAAGTATCACCCGGTAAGGCCGGTTGGACAATGCCAGCGAACTCTATTGATTATTTGTACGAGTTCTGGATTCTACCTGTCAAAAGCAAGAGCTGCATCAAGGGTTAAATCATTAGCAGACTGGTTTTTCCCTTGAAGTTTCCCCTCCAGTTTTACAGTGATGTCCTCTATTTGGCAATCCTTGTTGATCCTGCATTCCAGGCTGCCCTTTTCCATGACAGGAGAGCCTTCAAAAAGTCCTGCCCGGGCATGATGCCTGGACATCATGCAATTATGGCAAGCTTCTTTTAAATCTTCGGGAATCTCGTTTAAATCAAGGGACAGCCATATGCTTTTATCTTCCTGCTCCAAAACTTTCATATTGTTTAATGCATTCAGCACTGTCAGAATTATATCCAGCCTATTCTTTAAGCCTCCGCCATGCATTCCCCAATGATTTTCATGAAAGAGCCGATGTTTTTTGCAGCCATGGGTCTCATTTTTCTCATCATGATCCATATTGAATTCAGTACTGCTCTCATGATGGAACTGTTTTCCTTCATGGTCCAGAACTGTGGAAATGCTGGCCTTACCCCGTCTGCTTGCAAAGTTCCGGCTGAATTCACTGTCCAGCCGGAAAACCTCAGAACCATCCTTCACCAGGCTAAGCTTCACGTTACCGTCAAGATTATCCTGGTCTCTCATTGTTCTGGCAATATCATACATAAGCTTGATTTTATTCATTTGTAACAACCTCCTCTTATTATTTACAACTCATTTTAAAAGAGGTTTTTAAACTGGCAATAAAGCATTTTTAAAATATTTATAAATAAAATTCTGTAGCTAAAGTTTTTGGGACTTACGCTCATTAAGCTGTTCAAAAGCTGTCTGAAGCCGCACGCATGCTTTTTGAACATATTGCCGCAGTCAAAAACTGTAAAGCAGCCGGGTTGAGAAAGAGTTCAGAGTGAGGATATAAGTTGTGTTGCAGAAGAATGTGAACAGCTAAGAGGACAGTCGGGGGACAATGGGGATGGTTTAGCAGGATCCCTTTTCCACCAGTTCCCTGGCATGCTGGAGGGTTAGTGCGGAATAATTATCGCCGGACATCATACGGGCGATTTCTTTTATTTTCTCTTCCTTGTCCAGTACTTTTACTGTAGTAAATGTTTTCCCTTCATAAACGCTTTTTTCAATCAAATAATGCTGCCTGGCATATGCAGCAATTTGTGGAGAATGGGTTACCAGAATTAGCTGATGACTGCAGGAAAGCTGGCTGAGCTTGGCAGCCATAGCCATCAATGAAGTGCCTCCCACTCCCACATCTATTTCATCAAAGATCAGGGTTGGCACATCATAGGCCTTTGCCAGAGCCTCTTTCATCGCCAGAACAAAGCGTGATATCTCTCCACCGGAGGCAATTTTGGAAACAGGGCGCAGCTCTTCACCGGGGTTAGGAGAAAACATGAATTCTACCCGATCCAGCCCGGAAATACACGCTTTATCTCTGGGTTCTACAGCTATCTCAAATCTTATATTGGGCAGGTTCAATTCTATCAACTCATTATTGACGATTTCCTGCAAACGAAGCGCTGCTTTTCCCCTTATCTCTGTCAGCCTCGCCGCCTCCAGGCAATAGTCCTCATTTATTTTTTCGATTTCCTTTTCCAGTTCCCCCTCTTCTTCCTGGCTTCTTTCCAGCAAAGCCCTTTCCCGCCGGGCATTTTCCAGATATTTCAAAATACCTTCAATACTGTCACCGTATTTCTTCTTCAATTTTCTAATCTCATATAAACGGTCTTCGGTCTTTTCCAGAATACCTGCTTCAAAATCCAGCGAACTGCTGAAGGAGCCCAATCCTCTGGCAATATCCTCCAGAGAATAATATATTTCTTCCAGCACAGGCAGAATTGAAGAAAAATATTCATCCTCCTTAAGAACTGTTGCGGTATCAATGGCAGATGAAATCAGATCGTAAGCATTTTGACCCTGCTCCCCGTTGTAGAGGATTTGCTGGAGATACAGACTTCCTTCACTGAGTTTTTGGGCATTTTCTATGCGGGTTTTTAAAGCCAGCAATTCCTCCTCTTCGCCGGACTGTAAAGCTGCCCCTTCAATTTCTCCAATTTGGAAATCCAGAAAATCAATTTTTTGGTTTTTTTCCTGCTCACTGGCTTTTAACTCTAACAATTCTGCTCGTTTTGCCTGTAATGCCAGGAAAAGTGCCTCGATTTTCTTGAGAAAGACCGGACTCTCAGGTGCAAAGCTGTCTACATACATGAGGTACCTTTCGGGATGCAGGAGGGATAAATGCTCATGTTGCAGGTGTATATCCAGGAGCAAAGGAGATAATTGCTTAAGCATCCCCAAGCTAACATTACGACCATTAAGCCGGGCTGAACTTCTTCCCAAAGGAGAAATCTCCCGGCTTATAATTACCTGTTCTTCTTCCTCATCAAGCAGGGCATTTTCCATTAAAAAGGCAGACGCAGCCTGGTTTTTGCTTATGTTAAAAACTGCTTCAGCCACTGCCTTGCGGCTGTTGTCCCGTAAATAGTCATTTTTCAGGCGTTCGCCAATGATTAGTCCCACAGCATCAATTATTATAGACTTTCCGGCACCGGTTTCACCTGTTAATACATTCAATCCCCTATCGAACTCCAGGCGCAATTCATCAATAAGCACAAAGTTATTAAGATAAATCTCCTCCAGCATAATATCCCCTCTAGGTAGTTTTTGAATTATGAATTATTAGTTTAGCCTTTTACAAAGAAATTCTTCTGGGACTTTAGTTCTCATTCACTCAACAAATTCTCAAAATATTTCATTACCCCTTTAACCGCCTTCTTGGGTTTGACCGCAACAAATATAGTGTCATCACCTGCAACAGTGCCAAGAATATGTGCTTGTTCCGAGAAATCTATCAAGGAAGCTACCGAGTGAGCTGTCCCGGGCAAGGTCTTTATCACAATAAGATTCTCGGAAAAATCGAGGGTCATTACTGAATCTTTAAAAACCCTTTTTATTCTGTGCTGCGAAATACCTGTATTATTTTCCGGAAGCACATAGCGATAACCTTCAGCATCTGGAAGCCTGAGCAGCTGCATTTCCTTTATGTCTCTGGACACAGTAGCCTGGCTGACATTATAGTTATTTCTTTTCAGCACTTCACACAGTTCTTCCTGGGTAGCAACACGTTCACTGCTGATAATATCCATTATCTTAAAATGCCTCTGGGACTTCATTTAGATACCTCCATGAAGCTTTTCCACAATAATAACTTGTGGGGGATCATTGGTCTGGTTAATAAAGCGAATTTCACTTATCTCGAAATCCTGCTGCGAAAGCCCTGATAAATAATCTCTAATCAAATCCATTTCTATCTGCCCCCCGGGGTGTCCCGGATAGAAAACCAGAGTTATAATACCTCTCTGGGCAAGGATATCCAGGCTTCCTTTTAGAGCCTCCAGGGTACTGTCGGCTTCAGTTTTAATATTATGATCTCCCCCTGGCAGATAGCCCAGATTGAACATGCAGGCTTTTACTCCGCTGTTCACATATTGAGAGATATTTCTATGGTCTTCCTGCAATAGAACAACGCGCTCCAAAAGACCATTTTCGAGCAGCAAATCCCGTGTAGACTCAATAGCTGGTTCCTGAATATCAAAAGTATATACCCTGCCATTTTCCCCTACCAAATTGGCCAGGAAAAGGGTATCTTTTCCCCTGCCGCAGCTGGCATCAACAACGGTATCCCCTTTTGCCACCACTTCTGCAACTATCATATGAGATATTTGAACAGCGTTTTTTAAAATCCCTTTGCTCATAAAATAATACCCTCTTATACTAATCTCGCTTATCCCGAAAACATTCCTGCCAGGATATGGTCAAAAACTGAATCATTCATCTTTTCCCGGTAATTCTTTGGCCGGCTTTCTGAATTCGCCGTTTATGCTTGGAAAAAAGCTCAGGTCATTGAATTTAAGCAGCTGCAATTTTTCTCTGGCTTGCTTGAGCTCTATCCATGACTCCTGGCTGAGCTCTATCGAAACCTGTCCATCCATTGAAATTATTATCTTCTGAGATTTCGGTAAGGATAAAGAAAGAATTCTTTTGGAACTAAGTACCAGCGGCCTCCTGTTTAGCATATGTGAAGCAATGGGAGTAAGCAGCAGGCTTTCCATTACAGGCTCCAAAATTGGTCCCCCGGCAGAAAGCGAATAAGCAGTTGATCCTGTAGGAGTAGCTATAATAAGGCCATCCCCCTGATAATTCAATGCCATCTTACCGTCAATGTCCAGACTAAACTCAAGCATCCGGGGTGTTCCGGATTTTATTACCATCTAATTCAGGCAAATAACCCTTTGTAACAATGTATCCTGCTTAAAAATACTGACGTCGAGCATTATCCTCTCATCAATCAGATATTTACCCTGAATAAAAGCCTCTATGTATGTATCAAATTCGCTCAGATCTATACTGCTTAAAAAACCTACTGTACCCATATTAACTGCCATAACCGGCTTTTTTCTTTGCCCGTACTGACGGGCCGCCCTTAGAACAGTACCATCTCCACCCAGAACAACGATACCATCAATATCGGCCGAATAATAAGTATCAGGGCCATTATCAATGGCAACCTCGATTCCCCTGGCTTTAAGTTTTTCTGCTATTTCCCGTGCCTTTATTTCAGTCCTTTCATTAAACCTGTTGTTGACCAGCAGTATTGTCACTTTTTGCTAACCTCCAAAGAAAATGTGAGCTCTTTTGACTGTTAAAGCCGCCATTTCTTCAATATCAATACCAGGCTCAGCCTGTTTCTTCAAGAGAATAAAGAATTCCATATTACCTTTGGGACCTTTGATAGGCGAAAAAGTCGCAGCACTACAGTGAAGATTCTCTTTGCGGGCGTAATCAATACAATTGCGAAGCACCTCCTGGTGAACTTCAGGATCTCTTACCACACCTTTTTTGCCCACCTTTTCTCGGCCAGCTTCAAACTGGGGTTTTACAAGAGATATCACCAAGCCATCATCTTTCAAGAACCCTTTGATTACAGGAAAAACCAGCGCAGTAGAAATAAAGGAGACATCTATAGTTACAATATCAAGCTTTTCACCCAGATCCTCCGCAGAGAAATAGCGTATATTGGTCCTTTCGATATTCACTACCCGGGGATCATTTCTAAGGGTCCAGTCCAATTGTCCATAACCGACATCCAGAGCATATACCTTTTTGGCTCCATTTTTCAAAGCGCAATCAGTATAACCTCCGGTTGAAGCTCCTACATCCAGTACCGTTTTTTGCGAAAAATCGATTCCAAAATCCATTATAGCCTTTTCCAGCTTAAATCCTCCCCGGCTTACATACTTTGGCCTGGAGGGTTCCACTGTTATTTCAGCTTCCTCATCAACACTGCTTCCTGGTTTGTCCAGGCAAAGACCGTTTACTTTTACTTCACCGGCTAATATCATTGCTCTGGCCTTTTCCCTGCTGGCAGCCATGCCTTTCATATGTAAAAGGAGATCCAGTCTAAGTTTCGCCAAATTTGAGCAACTCCCATTTTTCTTTCTTACCCAGGATAGCCGGCCACCTGCTGATAATTCTATCTGCAATTGACTCCGGGTCCATATTCAAATAATCAAACAGCAAATCCACTTTCCCATGCTCCACAAATTCATCGGCAATTCCGATTCTCAATAGCTCGCATTCTATATTATTATCTGCCAGCACCTCCAGCAAAGCACTGCCAAAGCCGCCTGCCAGACAATTGTCTTCTATAGTCACCAGATAATTATTGCGCGCCAGTTTGAGCAATGACTCCTGATCCAGAGGCTTAATAAACCTGGCATCCACAAGCATGGCATTGAATCCCCTCTCAGCCAGAACCCGCATTACCTCCCTGCCGATGCTGACTCCCCGTCCAATAGCCACTATAGCCAGTTTTTCCCCACGGGATATTTCCTTGAACTTGCCTGGCTCCAGAATACTGCGTTTAGCAGAAATCTTCACTCCTTCACCCGCTCCGCGTGGGTATCTGATAGCCACCGGGCCGTTAATACGGAAAGCAGTATACAACATATCCAGTAATTCATTTTCATTTGATGGTGCCATTATAGTCAAATTAGGAACATTTCTCAAAAAAGATAAATCGAAAACCCCATGATGGGTCGGCCCATCTTCTCCAACCAGCCCTGCTCTGTCTATAGCAAAAACTACCGGGAGATTCTGCATGGCCACATCATGAATAATCTGGTCATAAGCCCTTTGCACAAAAGTAGAATATATGGCAACTACGGGTTTTAGTCCCTGCCTGGCCATGCCGGCTGCCATAGTCACCGCATGCTGTTCACAAATGCCCACATCAAAAAAACGTTCCGGGAAAGTCCGGGAAAACTCATCCAGCCCCGTACCACTGGTCATGGCTGCCGTAATCGCTACAATACTTTTATCTTCTTTTGCCTGTTGTACCAGAAAATCACCAAAAAATTCCGTATAGGTTTTAATGGCTTTTTGCGGGGTATTTCCGGTTCTCACATCAAAAGGACCTATTCCATGAAATACATCAGGATGATTGCTGGCGGGTTCATATCCTTTTCCCTTCTGAGTTATGGTATGCACCAGGATGGGACCTTTCATTCTTCTGGCATTGCTTAATACCAATTTTAATTCTTCCAGGCTGTGTCCGTTTACCGGGCCTATGTAGGTAAAACCCAGTTCTTCAAACAATATGCCTGGAACCAGGAAATACTTCAGGGTATCTTTAAATCTGTTTGCTGCCCGGGCAATATTGGGTCCAATTCCCGGAATTCTGCTCAGGGCTGCTTCGATTTCCTCTTTAGTTCTTGAATAAGAAGGATCTGTCCTCAGACGATTAAGATAAGCGGACATGGCACCAACATTTCTGGATATAGACATTTCATTGTCATTGAGTATAACCAGCAGGTCTCTGCTTTCATGTCCAGCATGATTGAGAGCTTCAAAAGCCATACCGCCTGTTAGCGCCCCATCGCCGATTACAGCAATAACCGAGTGGTTTTCTCCTTTAATATCACGGGCTATAGCCATACCCAGAGCTGCAGAAATAGATGTACTGCTATGACCGGTATTAAAAGAATCATGGGATGATTCATCAAAACGGGGAAAGCCGCTCATACCCCCGAACTGCCGAAGTGAACTCATCTTTTCCTGTCTGCCGGTCAGAATCTTGTGCACATAGCTCTGGTGACCTACATCCCAGATAATCTTATCATCAGGAGTATTAAAGATATAATGAAGCACAATAGAAATCTCCACTACACCCAGATTAGCAGCCAGGTGACCACCGCATTCAGAAACGCTTTTAATTAAAAGCTGTCTTATCTCGGCAGCCAATTGACTCATATCTTTAAATTCGAGGTTTTTTAAATCTCGTGGCGAGTTGATAGAATCAAGAATCCCCTGCATAAATATCTCACTTTCTGTTCTCAAACAATTCAGTGCCGCTGAAGTTTTCAACCCAAGCCATTATCATCGCTACTTTAAAGATTATACTATTAGCATTATTTAACGCAATACTTTTACCAATGGCCTTGCCGCCCACAGTCAGCGCAGCAATCATACTGGTCATTACAGCACCTGTTAAAACCAAATCCACATAATCAATTTCTCCTGCCAGGCTTATAACAATTCCGGCACCAATAGCTCCACTTAGAGTGCCGGCTATATCTCCCACTACATCATTGCAAAAATTAGCAACCTTGTCTGCGTTTCCACTTAGTTTAACCGCTTGTTTGGCTCCAAATACTTTTTTTGCCGCCCTGGCATTAAAAGGCGGCATTTCTGCAGCTGTAGCAGCTGTTCCAATAATATCAAAAAATATCCCCAGGAAAATTATAAAAAGCAAAAGAATGACAGCCACTATTACATTGTTGACAGCCTGTACCAGTGCCTCAGAACCGAGGCTGACCAGCAAAGCAATAAAAAAAGTAAAAAAGGCTACTATCAATCCTGATATTAAATTACTTTTCTTAATATAGCCACTCAATTATGCTATATCCTCCGTCAAGGGTGACACAAGGGGACGGTGACAAGGACACAAGGGGGACACAAGGGGGACAAAAGGGGGACAAAAGGGGACGGTTCTTTTGTGTCATTAGCATGACACAAAAGAACCGTCCCCTTGTGTCCCCCTTGTGTCCGCTTGTGTCACCCCTTATAACAGTTCCGGCAAAAGGTTGTTTATCGAGTAAACGCTGCGACATAGGTCCAGCAGGTTTTCCCAGCAGTTCTCCCAAATGTTGCCAAATGGGCGGTTTCCCTTTACGACTGCTCCACCCCGTCACCAAAGGTAGGGCTGGATTACCACTAAGTTCACACTTTAATCCTCAATAAACCGTGCTGAAAGCACACAGTCTAGGAGTTTTCCTCAACAGCCCACATCAGGCTCTAGCCTCTTTTGCAGCACACGGTTTCAAAACAGGCGAGCATATCCTGGCCGGGACATCCCTCACCCCCAAAAAGTCTATTCGCCGCCGCCACGCAAGGCAGGCTACACTACACCCAGCTTTAACCGGAATGCAGGTTTTCCAGGTATACTGTTTAACCATACCTGGCCTCCACAGGTGCAGGGGTCATGCCCGCATGCCTTTGCGGATTGCCCCTACGCCCTTAACTCCCAGCAACGACCCCTGACTGGGCGTCAGAAGCCGCCACCAGAAGCTTCATCGATGTGCCCTTTACGGATTTTTAGGCCCGTCTTCGAAACTGATAGGGCTGACTAGAATACTGCAACCTTTTGCCAGTTACTTTTCATTAAGACATTATATCACTAAAACACTTCCCTTTCCAGTCACCCGGACGCAAAGTATCTGACAGGGCAGTTAAGGTGTTTAGCCCTACCTGCTTTTTAAACCCATCGAATTTGATGGGTTTAAAATATGGGTGCGGAATTGTATCCTCTCCCCTAATTCTTATCCTAATCTAATTTGTTTTTAAAAAAACCGTTTATCCTCTCCATTTTTATAACTTGCACCGGCTATCATAGCCGGGGTTTTTATTTCGGCTTTTTCGCAAGAAGGTTTTCTCAATTAACTGCTGTTTCATTAGTTGCCATCAGCCGCTCTATAATCGGGACAGGAAGCACAGCCCGCCGGTCTACTCCAGAAACAGCTCGCAAAAAGCCTACCTGTCTAATTCCAGGCCGGGCTGCGGCTTCCTTAAAAACCACAAGGAGGTGTAAAGGAAATGGCAATAGTTAAGACCCCTCTGTCTTCTGAGCTGGTGCAGGTCTTGCAGGATGGGAACAGTACTGTCAAACGCTACTTCAAAAATATCAAGACGGCTGCTACTGATGCGGATGTGTTCAGCGTTTCCGAAAGTATCCTGGGCCTGCAGTCTAAAACCCTGGACTATGTGGAGCGCCGGGAAGCAGCGGAACTGGAAGATGACGGCAATTAGGACTTGAGCAAAAATTTTTGTGAAAGGAGGAGTTTAGGTGAGCACTCAGAGAATACTGGAAATGGATTTTTCCACCGAGCTCAATAAAACCCACCGCATCAAGGTCTATGATGCCAAGGACCCTCTGACTGGTGCCGAAGTAGGGGCTGCAATGGACAACATTGTGGACAAGAATATTTTCTCTGGTACCGGTGGTGAAATAACCGGTAAAATCGGGGCCCGGCTGGTAGTGACTGATAAATCAGATATTGAGCTGATTTAGTTTTCAATTCTGGTGGGCAGGAAAATTCTGCCCACCAGATCTCTCCCCTTTTTGCTCGCCCTGAAAGCTTATTGACAGGCTGGACAGGCAGAAAAACCGTGTACTTTATAATTACCATCCTGAACAACAAAAGCAGACTTCAATATTATTTTAAATAGTAAGCAAACAACAGGAGTGCCTGAAAGCAATTATGGCAAGGGCAAAGGAAGAAGGAAGGCAAGGTTTCGAGTAAAAGGGGTAAGGGGAAAGGTGCAGGTTAAAGGGTTTAAGCTTAATAGCCCGCATATCCTTACGTCTCACATCTAACGTTTTACGTCTAGCGTCTCGCGTCTCGTTTTTCAACTGTTTTTATACCTGTTTGCTTGTTTTTTTAGGATATGCACTGGCAGGAAAGTTCAAATGGAAGGAAGTGATTATGTTATGAACGATCTTTTAAATATTATTGGCAATGTGGGATTTCCCATAGCTGTATCGGCTTATCTTTTGATAAGGATTGAAGGCAAACTTGGAGAACTTGCCCAGGCTATTGCTGAACTAAGGGAGTGTATAATCAGCCTGCCCTATGTGGTTTACCGGAACAGCCAGGGGATGGTTCCGCTTGCAGAACACCGCAAGCCGTCTGGCAGCTGCCCTCCGACCTGATAAAGCAGGAATTCAAGTGACACAATTTATTTTCTAATCAAGCTCTATGACCACGAGAGCAATCTCGTGGTCTTTTTTTATTCTGTGGTATCCAGTACTTTAATAGCTTCCTGTTGGTCAACCGCAAATGGCGTCTTATGAATTGCGTTTTATGGTAAAACAGGCCAGTTGGCGCAGGAAGTCTGCTTCATTGCCGAATATTTTCAGACTGTCAATACAGTTCTTAACGCTCTCTTGAGCCAATTCATAAGCCTTATCCAGGCCAAAAAGTTTGGGATAGGTTATTTTGAGGTTTTTTTCATCACTGCCGACAGGTTTGCCGGTAAAGCTCTCATCACCTTTGACATCCAGGATATCATCACTTATTTGAAAAGCCAGTCCAAAATGCCGGCTATAATTATCCAATGCCTCCAGCCCGCTTTCCTCCATATCACACAATATGGCACCGGTTTTTAATGAAGCCCGGAATAATTCACCTGTTTTCAAGGTGTGCAGGGTCTTTAATGTCTCATAGTCAATGTTTTTCCCCTCGGATTCCAGGTCCAGCACCTGCCCTCCAATCATCCCCCGGCTTCCAGCGGCACGAGAAATCAATGCAATCACTCTTATCAGGTTGTCGGCCATTGTCTCATCTTTATCTATAGTTCCGGCTAATAGTTCAAAAGCTGCAGTCAAGAGAGCATCACCGGTCAATATTGCATTGGCTTCGCCAAAAACCTTATGACAGGTGGGTTTTCCTCTGCGGAAATCATCATCATCCATAGCCGGCAAATCGTCATGAACCAGAGAATATGAGTGAATCATTTCTATAGCACAGGCTGCCGGCATTACCTTTTCCTTTTTTCCTCCTGCAATGACAGCTCCCTCCAGCACCATAATGGGTCTAAGCCTTTTTCCTCCATTAAAAACAGCATAGTGCATGGCTTCATGTATAAGTGCAGGATAGGTATCTTCAGGGTTCAGATACTCTTTTAAACAGGAATCGACATATTTTTTTCGTGACAATACTTCCCGGGTAAATTGTTCAAGGTTAAAGTCCATATTTTTCTCCTTCCCAAAAGCTAAAACTCAAGTATAAGCCTGAAATAAAACCGCAAAAAATCCACGCAGGCTTTATAAGCTATCACAGCAAAGATGTCCGGCCATTTTATATTAAAGATGTAAAAATCTATATATTAATATCCAGCACTTCAATTTCGCCGTCAAGAGTCTTTATCAGACGTTGAATTTTCCCATCAGCTTTTTCCAGTTCCTGCTGGCATAAGAGGGATAGCTTTATCCCTTCTTCAAACTTTTTGATGGAATCCTCCAGTTCCAACTCGCCTGATTCCAACTCATCGACTATATCCCCCAATTTCTTCAGGGCATCTTCAAATTTTAGTTTTTTCACCTTTTAACCCTCTCCTTTGTTTTAACCTCCACTTCCAGTTCAGCATTCCACAGAGAAAGCTGCAATTCATCTCCAATTTCCACAGCATCCCCATCCTTGAGCAAGTAGCTGTCCTTGCGTACCAGTGCATAACCTCTCTGCATGGTTTTGAGGGGGCTCAGAGCATCCAGGCTGCTTGCCAGCAGCGACAATCCTTGCTCTTTTCCCTTTTGTTTATCCTTAATGGCCCTCAGCAGGCTTCTAATTAATTCTTGCAGTATATCCTCCCTTTGAGCCAGCATGGCCCGGGATTCTTTCCATACTTTCCTCATCATTATCCGGTCCAATAATTCACTGTTATACTGTATCTTTCTGCTTATAGCCCGCTCCAAACCCTGCCGGGACTTTATTATCTCCTCTTTCAGGGAAGCAATATCAGGAACAGCCATTTGTGCAGCCTGAGTAGGAGTGGCTGCGCGTAGATCTGCAGCCAGGTCTGAGAGGCTGAAATCCACTTCATGACCCACAGCTGAGATAAGTGGAATATTGGATTCATAAATGGCCTTGACTACTTCTTCGCTGTTAAAAGCCATAAGGTCCTCCAAGGACCCGCCTCCCCGGCCGATTATTATTAATTCGGCTTCAGCATGCTCATTTAATAAACGTATTCCTTCTGCCAGCTCGCGGGCAGCACCTTCTCCCTGTACTGTGCTATGTACCAGTAAAATCCTTATGCCTCTGTTCCTCTGCCTGATCACCTTCAAAATATCTCTCAAAGCCGCACCATCCTGTGAGGTAACGATTCCCACACAAGACGGCATCTCTGGAATAGCCTGTTTTTTTTCTGCATTAAAATAGCCTTTGGCATCCAGTTCCCGCTTGAGTTTTTCCAGCTGTAAATACAGGCCCCCCAGGCCATAAGGCTGCATCTCTTCTACATAGACCTGATATCGTCCCTGTCGGGCAAAAACCGAAACCGAAGCCCGCAGCAGGACTTCCATACCATCTTCCAGTTGGAAATTCACCTTACGGGCACGGCTTTTAAACATTACACAGTTCACTGAACTGTCTTTGTCCTTGAGATTAAAATACAGGTGCCCGGACTGCTGATAGAGACGGAATCCGGAAATCTCTCCTTTTAACCAGAAGCTGCGGAGAAAAAGATCCTCCGATAACAGGCTGTTTATGTACTCATTTAGTTCACTTACAGTGATAAAATCCTTCATAAGCTCTCTTTCCCGATTGATCCTTCCTGGCTTCTTGGAAGCTGGTTCTTTCTTGCAGCTATTGAAAGGTTCTCCATCAGTTTCGCTATCAATACCGGTCCCAATCCTCCCGGGACAGGCAGCAGATAGAGCTCACGCTCAACAAGTGAATTTTTATCCACATTACCACAGCTTCTACCTGCATGCCAGTGAAATCCGGCATCAATAACCAGGGAGCCTTCAGCCAGGGATTCTCCTCTGACCATCTGCGGCAAGCCCTTTTCTACTACCAGTATATCCGCCCCCCTGCTCATTTCTTCTTCATACTCAGGAATCATCGTCACCTTAAGGCCTTCCTTCAGAAGGAGTATCGCCAGGGGAATAATCAAATCGAAGGAATCTCCTATGAGAACCGCATTTTTCCCGGAAGCCAGGAACTCAGCCCGGCGGATAATGTCCATACAGGCCAGGGCTGCACAGCTTATAAAAGCAGGCTTGCCACAGATAAGTCTGCCCATATTTTCAGGATTAAAGCCGTCTACATCTTTTTCTGGGTCTATAGCCTTTAAAAACTCATCCCGATACAGTTCCAAATGTTGTGGCAATGGCAACTGCAAGAGAATCCCATCTACTGTTTCATCCTGGTTGAGGTTCTCTATCTTTTGCAGCAAGGCTTCTCTGTCAATATCAGCATCAAGCTGAAGCAGCCGGTTCTTTCCTCCCGTAGCCTCTACTGCACTTGTTTTCAGCCCTACATAGACCAGACTCTCTTTATCATCACCAACTACAATAATAGCCAGTAAAGGACTGATCCCCTCCCGCAGGTTTTCTTCCTTGAGCTGCTGCCTTATTTCTGCAGCAATATCAGAACCATTAATCACTTCCATTTACAATCACCCCGTTGTATGTTTTTTCACAGTAGACAGAGACTGCGTCTTAAATTAACCACGGGTTCGCTTTGCTCACACACAGATAAACACAGATTCTTTTTATAGTTTTAAGTTTGGTTAATACCAGAATTTCAGATGATAGTTTTACAAGTTTTCTGTTGTAGGGGCACCCCTTGCACGTGCCCCAATTTGTTTCGCTTTCAAAATATATTGATACACAGCCCCCTGGCACCCGCAAGGGGTGCCCCTACATACAGGAAACAATCAGCGTCATGTGACAACAACCCCGTCAGACTATTACCCCTACAATATAAGAGATATATGCAGTCACCGTATCTATCACCTTTACCCCCCTGCGCTAAGCTTAATCCTCACTATGGACACAACCTTTTAAATAAATAGAAAGAAAGTACTTTATTAACCATCAGTTCAAATTGTAGAACTCCATTATAAAACAGAAAAATCCGTGTTTATCCGTGTGTGAGCGTAGCGAACCCGTGGTTAATTAAACGTGCAGTCTCTGGCAAATGCGAAGCTGGTTTTACTCTGCCGTGCTCAGGTATGAGGCCAGTAAAGCTGCTCCTACAGCATTATCGGTACTCAGGGACGGTTCGGCAAAATACAGGTTCAATCCTGCGGCCGGGTGTTCCAGCCTGTCCCGAAGACGCTTGCGTATCAGGGAATTAGCCATGACTCCGCCTACAAAAAGAATATCTTTAATATCCAGCCTCTGAGCCTCCTTTAGCACAATCTTTTCCAGAGTATTGGCAATCATTCTGAGAAGCGCAAAAGCTATATCCTCCGGCAGATACCCCTCTTTTATCAAAGTCAGAGCTCTGGTCTCAGCCCCGGAAAAGGAAAATGACCTGTCCTTCACTGCCGAAGGTATGGTCGGAATACTGAATATCCTGGAAGCACATGCCAGTGTTTCAAGCTCTTTTCCCGCTGGGAAAGTCAAGCCAAGGGCAACGCCGACCCTGTCCAGCAACTGACCGGCATGCAAATCGCTTCCTGCTGAAAGCAGCTCTATTTCCTGAAAAAGCTGTTTTCCTTTTTTCACATGAAGAAGCTCCGAAGTCCCCCCGGAAAAATGAACGGCTAGAAATTCCGGTTTTTCCAGAAGCAGCGGCTCGTTTTTAATACCAGCCATAATATGAACTTCCTGATGGCTGACTTCAAAAAGGGGTATTCCCCAAAATGAACTTAAGACTCTGGCCTGTGAATGCCCGGCCATAAATACCGGCATATAACTGCCATCAAGCCTGCGTGGCCAGGCACTGACCCCTATCGCCTGTATTTCCTGATTTTTGGTCAATGTATGAACACGCTCAAATAAAAAAGGGAGGTTTTTTATGTGCAGGAACAGAGCTTCGGATTGCCGCAAGCCCCGGTTCCCTTTTTTAACCTCCAGGATTATTCTTTCATCTGCAAGTATATGCTGGTCTTTGTCCACTAGAGCCAGGGAACTCGTATAGGCGCTGGTGTCAATTCCCAAGAAAATGCTCATGCTTGTTCCGCCCTCACCCGATCCAGTATAGCATTGACAAAACTCGCTGAAGACTCATCCCCATACTTTTTGGAAATTTCTATCGCTTCATCAATGGCTATAATGGCATGATCATTCCCCATAAACAATATCTCATACCCTGCGATGCGCATAATATTTCTATCTACAGAAGACATCCGATCAACTGCCCAATCTCTGGAATAAGCCGCCAGCCGTTTGTCAATATCTGCCAAATATTTCAGGCAACCAGTCACCAATCCCCAGGAAAATTCCCAGTACTTCTCAGCCAATCTTTCATCTTTTATAAGAAGTTCAAAAGCGGGCTGGGGCTCGGCACTGACCTGATCCACTTGAAACAGAACCTTAAAAGCAATTTCCCGTGCTTTTCTCCTGCTCAAACATATCTTCCTTCCAATTATTGTCCTCTATCTTTGAACATCTTTTTCAACCACTGGTCAAAACTCTTGTTCTCATCAAGCCTCTTGCCGACAAAATACCCTAAAGCAATACAAAAGATAATAAAGAGGGTACGCCAAAAGCCATAGCTGATGAAAAGAATACTGGCCAACAAGCCGAGTATTATACCTATTGTCTTGCCGCGATGTTCTTGAATTATAAAGACAAATATCTTTTCCCACATAAATGCTCCCCCCTTTTAACTACCGGAAGGCTTAACAGCGGGTGTGAAATCATCAACCAGAATCCTGATTTCAGCCACCTGCAGTCCTCCAATGTCCTCCAAGTATTCTTTCACCATCTCCTGTATCTTCGCACTCATTTCCGGGACACTGTATTCCGGGTTAATCATCATGTGCAGATATACCGATACTCCATTATTTCCACTGCTGACTTCCGGTTTGATTTCTTTGACCCCTTCCACCTTTTTTACTGCCTTCATAATAATAGTCTTAACAGCTTCTTCACTTATGGAAACCTGTCCCGATAGACTGCTCTCCACTATGACGGACTTGACCCTGGGTTCTCTTTTTAAATTTGAGAAAACAGATATTGCTGCCAGAACAAGCAACAATATTCCAACTACACCAAAAACTATCCGGTTCTGGGGAGTAGCCAACGCTATTTTAAGATAATCAAGAGGTTCAGGTCTTCCTATAGCTGCAGCTACCATAACAACCCCCAGGGCCATAAAAAACAGATTATACAAGAAAAAAACCAAACGCCACATTACCGACATTTTACCACCTCTTCCCATATAAGATAATACAGATAACCCCCTGTTTTGTACAGGGGGTTAATTACTTTCATGATAATACACGTTTTAGTCCACTTCGATTTCCGTATCTTCGTCTTCGGCTTCTTTCTTATTCATAGATACCGATACTATATGCACATTAACTGCGGTTACTTTTAACCCGGTCATAGTCTCGACGGCTACTTTTACATCATTTTGAACATTTTCCGCAACCCGGGGAATCGGATAGCCATATTCAACTATTATATAAATGTCTATAGTGGTCTGATCTTCAACTACTTCAACCTTTATCCCTTTGCTAAGGTTCTTCTTGCCCAATTTTTCAACCAGGTCGGTCCCCCAGCCGCCACTCATAGAGAAAACACCTTCAACATCTACAGCAGCCAGGCCTGCAACAGTGGAAACGACTTCATCAGCTATCCTTATAGCACCCATTTCATTGGTAATTTCTGGTTTCTGATTTTCCATAAGTATCCACCTCCACATATTTGTATATATTATTCTAACAGATTTGAAAGCAAACAATCAAACCTTTTGAACATCTACTCTGCCGGGCTATTCCTATTATCTTACTTTCTTAAGGAAATCATTCATGAAAGCGCTCAGTCATCCTGCGCTGAATGAAATTGGTATATACTTCTCCCCTCCGAAAAAATGCGTTATCCAATACCCTGAGATGAAAAGGAATAGTACTTTTAACATTTTCTATTTGAAATTCGCGAAGCGCCCTTTTCATTCTTGATATGACCTCATCCCGGCTCTGCCCCCAGACAATTAGTTTAGCTATCATGGAATCGTAATAGGGTGGGATAGTATAACCTGAATATGCTGCAGAATCCACTCTAACCCCGGGACCTCCTGGTATAAGATACTGTCCGATAGTTCCCGGCGATGGGCAAAAATCATTTTGCGGGTCTTCTGCATTGATCCGGCACTCCATGGCCCAGCCTCTTATTTCTATATCTTCCTGGGAATACCCTAAAGCTTCCCCGGCAGCTATTCTGATCTGTTCTTTAACAATATCAACACCGCTTACCATTTCACTCACCGGATGCTCTACCTGAACCCGGGTATTCATTTCTATGAAATAGTAGTTTTTTTGCTTGTCCACCAGGAACTCCACCGTACCTGCACTATGGTAATTTGCTGCCCGGGCTATGTTCACTGCCATATTACCCATTTTTTCCCGCAGGTCTTTGTCCAATAGAGTTGAGGGGGCCTCTTCCAGGAGTTTTTGATTGCGCCTCTGCAGAGAACAATCCCTCTCCCCCAGATGAATGATATTTCCGTACTGGTCACCCAGTATCTGTATTTCAATATGCCGGGGTTCTTCTATATACTTCTCAATATATATTTCATCATTGCCAAAGGCCGCGCCGGCTTCCATTCTGGCCATTTCCATAGACTCTTTCAGCGATTCTTCATTATGTGCCAATCGCATTCCGCGTCCTCCTCCGCCGGCAGATGCCTTTATCATTACCGGATAACCTATTTCCCTGGCCAGCATTGCTGCTTCTTGATAAGAATTCAGAGCTCCTTCACTGCCAGGTACCAGTGGCACTTCGGCTTTCATGGCAATTCCCCGGGCTTTTACCTTATCCCCCATTAAATAAATTACTTCTGGATCAGGACCAATAAACTTAATATTGTTAGTCCTGCATAAATCAGCAAAGTAGGAACTTTCAGCCAGGAAACCATAGCCTGGATGTATGGCTTCAGCAGCAGTGTTTTGGGCTGCTGCTATTATGTTGGAAATATTCAGATAGCTCTGTGCCGCAGAAGCTGCACCAATACATACGGCTTCATCAGCGAGTTTGACGTGCAAGCTTTCCTTATCGGCTGTTGAATATACTGAGATAGTCTTTATCCCCAGTTCTTTACAGGCTCTAATTATCCTCACAGCAATCTCCCCACGATTGGCTATCAAAACCCTGGAAAACAAATTACCACCTCTAATCTTCTTCAATGAGGAACATCACCTGCCCGTACTCAACCACCTCAGCATTTTTCACCAGGATATCGATAATGGTTCCGCTCGTTTCCGACTTAATTTCATTCATCAGCTTCATGGCTTCAACAATACAAAGTACCTGCCCGGGCTTAACATGGTCGCCCACTTGAACATATGGAGCCGAGTCCGGTGAAGGGGCTGCATAAAATGTCCCCACCATTGGCGCTATGACCTCTACTGTTTTTTCCGAAACTGCTTCGGCAAGTTCGCTCTCATTGACCACAGCTGCAGGTGCTGCTGTTCCAGCAGCAACCCTGGTGCTTGTACTTTCTTTCTCGCCATTTGCCTTGCGCAAAATAAGTTTTGCATCGTCTTTGTGCAACTCCAGTTCAGCAATACTACTCTTGTCGAGCAATAGCATCAGTTCTCTTATTTCATCAATGTTCATCTCATCATCTCCTATGTTAGCTGTTCTCTTTTTCGCCTTTTTGGTCGGCTTGTCAATTGCCTGGCTTTTTTCAACTACAGGTCCTTGCAGCAGCTCATCGCCGGAAAGTATTTGCTTCTTGATTTTCGGTACTCAAAATATTTCAGGGCTACCTGAGGAAAAAGGGCCCCTTAAAAGCATCTGCAGTTTGGTTTTTCTAATGTGCTGCCGAATTACTCTGAGCCTTTCCCATGGATCTTCGTTTAAATAACGAATGCAAATATCAAAAGCAGCCCCACCCCAGACTTCCAGCGAATAGTAACCTGCATTATCCAAATCATCCAGAACCGGCAACATATCATCAGTAGACATCCTGGTAGCCCAGAGGCTCTGGTGCCCATCTCTAAGGCTGGTATCAGTAATTCTAATTTTACTCATATCTACATCCTAACTCCCTCTGCCTGTGTATTATAAAAGGCAATACGCATCCCGCTGTAAAAGTAAGCATAGCAAGCAATCAAGTCAGTGTCTACTAAAAACTTACTTTTTCTTAATATAAATAGACTCAGGCCGTAGCCTGAGTACCAGCTTATAGACCAAGCTGGCTATCGGAGCAAGTGCAATTTTGTTATTAATATTATAAAGCAAGGTCGCTATATTTCAATCTTTTGGCTCCTTGTATACTGTACTTTCAAGCTTCAGAACAAAACAATATCAATCATCTTCTTTAAGAATAATACACAAATCCTCTTCACTGCAAGGGATAAGGCGGCTTACCATTTTCCGCAGTTCTTCTTCTTTGTCCAGCCTTAGAGAATCAGCATGTACCACCAGTGTTGAACTTTCCGGCTGTATTATCACTACACATTCCGAAAAACCTTGGGATTTCACCAGATGCTCTATCTTCATTTCCCTTTCCATATACTCTGAAATTTCTACCAGACGCAAAGAAGCCGCTAGCCGGGCCTCTTTTTCAGTGGACTCCTTATTGATAATTTCCTGCAGCATTTCTATCTGTCTTCCCCTCACACGTTCCCTTTCCAAACGGTATTCAGCAAAAAAATCATTCTCCTTATCTGATTTGCTATCATCTTTTATTCCCATCTCGGCTGTAGCCAGTACCTGCTCTCCCGGATTGGATTCCTGCTGTTTAATCTCCTTACCTTCTCCCCCCAGCAGACTTATGGATACCAATAACAAGATAAGAATTCCCCCTAAAACCAAAGCCGCCTTTCTAAAATTAATTACCATTACTTTCCTCCTTCCCCGGCACTACCACTACCTTGTGAGCTGCTATGTTTAATAAAGTTGCCGTAGCATGGTTTAATTTTTCTCTTACCACTGCTGACCGTGCCCCATCAGCAACAACGAGCACCCCCAGTACTTCAGGCGACTTGTTCTCAATCAAAAGTGGGCTGCCCGAGCTTACCGCCAATTCTCTGACAACACTCTCCTCGTTGCTCTTTTTATTGTTCTTTTGGGGATCAATCTCCTCGCTTTCCCTTTTTTCATTTCTCATATTAGTGGCATAGCTTTTCAGTCCGTCTGAGCTCAGACTTATACTGACGCGGACCCTTCCTGCCCCTTCTATTTGGGATAGGATGCTTTCCAATTCCCTGCTTATTTTCGTTTCCATGCTCCCTTCCTCTTCCAGGTCCTGCCTGGCTACCGGAGCAGGACTTTCTTCAGTACTGCTAATCGGCCAGATTAGTGCAAGTAAACCCAAACATGCAATAATAATCAATAAATACCGGAATTTTTTTCCCTGCAGATACTCTTTCACGTCTTTTTTCTCCCCGCTGCCTTTTCTTATCCACTCATCCAGCATATTATTCCCCCTCCTTGAATTTTATTTCTATATGGACATCCTCTAAACCATAGAGGTTTTTTACTACTGTCAATATTTTCTCTTTAATCTGCTTCTCATCTTTCCCACTTAAAGCTTTGCCGCCATCGGAAAATACCTTTATATCTGCTTTTTTATCGTCGCCTTCTTCATGTGAAGGTCCTTCATTCCTTACCAGAATTAAGATATTCTCGAGTTCCCCCCCCTCCCCAAGCTCCACCAGGGTCTCCACCGAATCAACCCCAGGCACCAGCATAGCCACAGCACCTATTTGACCCTGAAGTTTTTCCTTTATCATGGCATTATTGCCCTCGAATAGTTTTTGGTTAATCTCCTTACCATTGTCAATCAAGTCTGATGCATCCTGAGAATTAAGCTGATAATCCCAGAGCTCAATCTTCAGATTACGGTCTGCAAACAGATATTGAAGAACGGGATTTAGAACTGCAATTAGAATAAAAAGCCCGATAGCAAAACGAACAAAAGGTTTTACTTCTCCATCAGGTAGAAGCAATTCCAAAAAACTTGCCAGGACCACTATTACCAGAACATTCCTCACTATTTCAGCAAATAGTGCCATGGATATCACCCCCGTGGAGTCTTTACCTGAGCATGCCCAGACCATTGGACATGCCTGCTACTATGGCAATCATAATAAAAAACATCAGGGCTACCGAAGCAACCGCTGCCAGGATCAAAAACAGGTGCTTACTCAGGCTTTCCAGCAGGGCTGCGGTTTTAACATCTCCCAATGGTTCAACAATTGCAGCAGATATTTTGTAGATCAAGGCTATGGCAGCGACTTTCAAAATCGGGAAAACTATGATCCCAAATACTATTATTACCCCAAAAATCCCCAGGGCCTGTTTCAGCATAAGCAGATATCCTGCTGCAACTTCAATGGTATCGGAAAAAATCTTACCTACTACAGG
>JAHDSE010000009.1 GCA_018432955.1 Syntrophomonadaceae bacterium | reverse complement strand
TTGTTTAAATGACGGGTTCTATTAAAAATAAGCAGGAGCCTACATTAAGTAAGTCCCTGCCGCAGGGAGCGATGACCCGAAGGTGCATCTCTCCAATGCAAAGATATAAAATAATTGGATACAAGTACGCTTTTTAATTTGGCAGTTGTGGTTTGAACTTATAGTTGTAACTTTAACTGGCTTCAATTCCTGTAAGTGATAGCAGCGGCCTAAATGTACCACCCATAGCGCAATCAAATGTACCGGGCGTATCGGAAACAAATGTACCGCCCATGACGTTTTGAAATGTACCTACCACAGCACTTTCAAATGTACCGCCTGAAGCCATTGAATTTTGTCAGTTGTAAGGCGTTCAACAGAAGGGTTGCTTTTAGTTAACCAAATAACTTTGTGGAAGAAAATCCAATACCACAAAGATATGGCAAACAGAAAAGCAACGATGACAGATCTAAGAGTAATCATACGGGAGTTCGCAAAAGGGACCCCGTTAAGGGAGATCGAGCGGAAGTTCGGTATCAGCCGGACATCACTTCGCCCATACAAGGAACGCGCCGAGCAATCCGGGAAATCAATGCAGGAGCTGCTATTGCTGGAAGATGCAGAGCTGCACAAAGTCTTGACCAAAGGGGATGGCCACAAGAGCCGGGATGCTGACAGGTATGCTTTCATGCAGGGAAATGTCGAGGGCTATGCTCAAAGTATGAAGCGCAAGTACATGACGTACGATGTGCTGTATGAGGAATACTGTAAAGCGACCGACAATCCATATAGCTACACGCAGTTCAAGCTGATTATCCAGGAATATGAGAAAGCCCACGACTACAAATACCACACTGTCTATGAGGCTGCAAAAGAGGTGCAGTTCGACTTTGCCGGAGATCCTCTGTGGGTGCTAGCTGACAGGACGACAGGAGAGTGCATTAAAGCGACAGTTCTGGTATGCGTGCTTCCGTTCTCAATGATGAGCTTCGCAATAGCTATGCTGTCCACCAAGATGGAGTTCTTCTTTGCAGCGTTGTCACAAGCTTTGACATACTTTGGTGGTGTTCCGGAAATATCAAAGACCGACAACATGACCCAATGGGTGAAGAAATATGATCGATATGAACCCGCATTGAACGAGGCGGCCCAACAATGGAGCCTTCACTATGGGACTGATATAGCTGGATGCCGAAGCAAGAAACCTCGGGACAAAGGTCCTGCAGAAAGCCTTGTTAACCAAGTCTACAAATACTACTACAGCCGTGTCTATAACGAAGAGTGGTCGTCGATAGGTGAACTTAACGCCCGTCTGATGGAGTTGAATGACCAGTACAACAACGAAATCATGAAGGGCCGCACATACAGTCGCAGACAGAAATTCGAGACGGATGAACTGCCATATCTCCTTCCTCTCCCTGTCGAGCCATATCACTTCAAATACGAGAAGCAAATCGAGATAAACAGCACATATCACTTCCAGATAGACCGTAGCCGGTTCTATAGCGTACCATACCAATATGTCGGAAAGAAGGCAAAGGTCGTCTATGACGCAGAGACTGTCGAGGTCTGGGTAGACATGAAACGTATCGCCACTCATCGCAGGATGTGGCACGACGGCTACACAACTGTTCCAGAACACATGCCTGAAAACCACAGGGCCTATGCAGAGACCAAAGAGTTCAATGCAGCATACTTTCTCAAGAAAGCCCGCCAAATCGGTCCGGAGACCACGGCTGTAATCAATAACATCCTCACATCGGCACTCTTCGTCCAACAATCATATAGAGCCTGTCAAGGGGTGTTGCGTCTGGCAAGCACTTTTGGCGAGAGTCGTTTGGAAGCCGCTTGCAAGCGGATCGAGCCAAAAACTGCATCTAGCTACAAAAGCGTAAAGTCAATCCTTGTAAACAATCTAGACAAAGCACCCGTTCCGGAATCACACATTGACTTCTCATATATCCCTGAGAATGACAATGTGCGTGGTGCGGAAGCATATCAATAAAAACAACTGGCACACAAAATAAGTCAATCTAATGAACACTCAAGAAACAATCCTCCAGTTGGAGGGACTAAAGTTGAAGGGCATGGCTGAATGCTACAAGGCTCTTCAGACGATGCCTGTCAACGAATGGCCGACCGTTGACCAATTCGTCGCTAAACTGGCAGAGGCGGAGAACCAATACCGGAATCAACGCCGCACAGAATTATATCTGAAGACTAGCAAACTCAGATATAATGCCGTTTTTGAAGATATAATCTGCTCAAAAGAAAGGAACCTTACTAAAGAAACTCTTCTTAAAATAATGGACTGCAGCTTCATCGGACGTGCTGAAAACATACTCATTGATGGTAAGACAGGGGGAGGTAAATCATTCCTGGCTTGCGCCATAGGCCGTCAGGCCTGCTTTATGGGGTATCGTGTGGAGTACTTCTCAATGAACAAGTTCATCGAGCGCATAGCGCTCGCTAAACTTGACGGAAGCATATTAAAAGTCATCAATCATATCGAACGCAATAACCTCGTCATCTTCGATGACTTCGGCTTGCAGCCGCTCGATAACAACTCGCGGCTTGCTCTATTGCAGATACTTGAAGACTGCTATCAGCGAAAATCGGTCATTGTGACTTCCCAACTGCCTGTCGCGAAGTGGTATGACTACATCAACGAACCAACTCTCGCAGATGCCATTATGGACAGGCTCCTGGCTCACGCATCTCGCATTGAACTGAAAGGCGACTCATTGAGACGCAAAAACAAATAAAAATAATAACTTTGAAAAACATTAATGCAACCACTTCTGAGGTGGTACATTTGAAAGCGCTGTTTGCGGTACATTACAAACCGCTACAGAAGGTACAATCAATCCGCTATAATCAAGTTAAAGAACTGGTCGATGAACAAGCCCGTTTCCCGGATTGGAACAAACGAGACGATATAAAATCAGCTCTTAAAGTGGGATTAATCATTCTTCTCGATGAACACGGCTATCCTCCGGTAGAGCGTGACGAAGTGTACCAAGATATTTTTACTCAGGCAGAGAATTTTAAGAAGAATAGAAACAAAACATAGATTTAAAAATATTGTCGAAATCCCCGTTTTAGTACAGGAGTCCTTTATTGATCGTTTGCGTTCTTGTCCGGATCAGAAAAATCAAGGTCCGAAAGCATTGAATCATTCTTAACCATTTCTTCAAGATTAATTGGAGGTATTACTAGAGGGTTTATAATAGTCACCTCTGTTTTTGCATGTATTACGCCGCGCTCAGCAAGTTGTGTAGTGTTTTTGTGTGTTCTCTCCATAAAAGAGAGAATGAATCCTGGGATATCTTAAATAGAATCAATATTGACATGAATCCCCAAGTAACTCTGCATACGGACCGCCTTTTAGTATTTCTATGGCTTGTGGGTGATCGGCTTTGTTGATTTGGATGGTGATGCTTTCCATTGGGCGGATGCCGGAGTAGGCGCTAAAGGCCGATGCCGCGGGGTTGTCGGAGAGAAGCAGGGTATAGATGTGCGACTCTTCCAAAAGCCGCTGGATGTCCTCTGCAACGACCATGTCGTCTGTCCGGAGTAGTGTGATTATCTTGCTTTCCATTGTGTGTGGGGTTTTATGTTGCCTCTGCATGTATTAATTTGCCTCTGCAAGTATAACGTTTACAGTGGTGTGTAAATTTAATGTAATTGTGTGGCAAAAACAAGAAGCGGCACGTTGCAGGTCACATCTTTTTTCACATGTTGTTGGTTGTGTGGTGGTTTTGTGTGAGATGTTTGCACTTAATTGTTAGTTTGTGGTGGGTTTAGTGCAGAGTCTTGGTGGTGAAATGTTTGTTGGTGAAGGAGATGTGAAAAAAAG
>JAHDSE010000028.1 GCA_018432955.1 Syntrophomonadaceae bacterium | reverse complement strand
GGACCTGGGGTCCCTTTCTATTGGAGCTCGCTTTGCTCGCTCTTTTTTAAGCATTACCTGTTTATTCTCACAGCCATCAGACTTTTTAATACCACAAAACCAACAAGTAAAAACATCTGTGTTCATCTGTGTATATCTGTGGTTCATTCTAATCCTGCGGTTCCTTTTGTATTCTCACAGTCATCAGACTTTGTAACACCACACACACCAACAACCAAATATCATCTGTGTTCATCTGTGTATATCTGTGGTTCATTCTAATCCTGCGGGCCTTCCAGCCCGGCAGGCGGGCTTTGGGTGAGCTGTAGTGTTGCCATCCGATACATTGCGCCTCACCCCTCACCCCTTACCCGTTACGTCTAGCATCTAGCGTCTAGCATCTCTCAATCCATGTCATGGGTGCTGTAGCCTTTTTCCTGGGCCAGCATGTCCAGGTAAATGGTTTCTATATTGGTTATAAAGAGGTCAGTATTTCTTCCAGATTGCCTTTCATCATAGGTCTTTAAATAACCTTTACATTTTTCACAGGTATATATCTGATATGCTTCATCATTTTCAATGTTGATATATTTAACGGTTCCCGGTTCATTATTTCCACAATGGACACAGGCCAGATACCTGGCTTCCCATTCGGAAAAACAGCGGTCGCAAAACATGAAACGGCGGCCATCAGGGGAACGCAAACGGCTGACATGAGGTTTGGCACCGCAAACAGGACAGATTGTAGGGAAATCCCAGGATTGAAACTCGTCAGCCAGCAGAGCTTTCTGATATGGGGCTGCATAAAGCCTCAAAAAAGGCCGCAGGCTATGATCTGCAGTAAAGAGCAATAATTCGGCTGAGACATCCATAGTATCGGCCAGAGATGTAAAATAGGCTTCATCATCCCTGATTATTTTCCGGTTTAATTCTGCAAAATCAATTTCATCAATATTTTCGGCTATTTTCTGCATAGTGTCAGCGGTCTCGGGACGTAATTCAGCTACTAATTTGCAGAGCTTCTGGAAAATATTCCTGTAATCCTCAGCTTTGATTTGTAAGTCCTTAATTCTTAAAAGGGATTTATTACTGGCCGCGAGTAAAGAAAGAATATCATATTCCTCAAATGTATACTGCTTTTTCAGGCTTATTTCCTGTTCATTCTGCCAGCTTTCCAGTTTTTTATAGAATTCCACATAACCTTCCGGTAGTTCTACAGGCAAGCGTCGTTGTTTCATAATACACACTCCTTGAAGTCTTCTGCTACTATTGCTATCGTCAATAATAGTATGTCAAATCAAAGGCTTGATGTAAAGCAAAAAGGGGGAGATTGATCCCCCCCTTTTACTTATAGTTATCGCTTAATGCTCCATTTTACTATTCGGCGTCTTTTTTATCTCCGTAAGTTTCTTCATACCAGATGGCATGATGGTGTTTGGCCCAGTCTGCTCTGACAGTACCTTTCCACATACCCCAGAAGGATTCCCCTGAACCGGGATGGAAGGAACCGAGATAAGCATGCATACTTACCATAACTGTACCCAGGACCATAGCTATATCATGAGTCCAGTAAGCAACTCTGACCAGTCCGCCGGGGAAAATTGCCGGGAACCACATGATATAACCGCTCAAGACCAGAAGGATAACCATTGTCGGGGTTACCATGGAGTTTCCTTTTTCACCGCCGTTAAACCTGGTCTGTGGTGGTACTTTTACCGGAAATCCGAAGAATTCCAGCGGGAACTTCACGATAAACATAATATCATTTACTCCAAAGCGAAGTATATCCTGAAACCAGGCTATAATCCCTTTGAAACCTGCGACCATGCCGATTGCCAGAATAATGGTTAGTCCTACTGCCGCTATCCTGTGAACCAGACCTGCACCGGCATATCCTCCGAAAATAGCTGCCAGCCAGCCGGCATCACTGAGGAATAAGGCCAGACCCGTAAATAGACATAGTAAGAAGGTCACCGTGTGTCCCCAATGGGAAAAGCGGGCCAGGAAGTTAAATCTTTCTACCCGGGGTACATCTGCTTTATACTCAGGAATCCACTGCATTATTCATGACCCCCTTCCGTATGAGCTGGTGCTTTATTGGCTAAAAGCCTGCTGGTTACAAAACTCAGTGCCGAAGCACCCAGGGTAACCGGTATCAGCCAGCCGAAATAAGGTTGCACCCAATTCTGCCAGAAACCAATGTTGCCGGAAACCTTGGGATCAACCGGCAGATCGAATTTATCAGGAGTATCAGTAAGAACATAGAGCTTGTTCAGTCCGCCAAGTTCTTTTTCACCATAGATAGTTGCATTGGGAAATCCATTGGCTTTAAGGAACTTAACCCTCTCGCGGGCCTGTATCAGCAATTCTTCCCGTTCGCCAAACTGCAATGCACCGGTAGGACAGGTGCGAGCACAGGCTGGAGTTAATCCTTCTTCTACACGCTCATAGCATAGAGTACATTTAGTGGTAATATCCTGCCTTTTTCTGTATTGAGGTATTTCAAAGGGACAGGCATAGGTGCAATAATGACAGCCTATACATTTGTCGTAATCCTTGATGACTGCGCCCCATTCAGTCTGTTTAATACAGTCGGTAGGGCAAACCTTCATACATTCAGGGTCAAAGCAGTGCATACACTGGAATTTCAAGAAGTTCCATTGTATACCTTTTACATCATCAATCTGCTCAATAAACTTTACAATAGTGTAGGTGTCACCATTGGTAGTTTCATGGGTCTGATAATTACCTGTAAAAGGTTCTATCACTGCCGGCAGTTGATTCCAGTCCTTGCAGGCTACCTGGCAACCGCGGCAGGCTGTACATTTGCTGACATCATAAAGATTAGTCATTTTCAACATATCTAAGCCCTCCTTATGTCGCATAGCCATGCTTTATATTCTGGAATCATGGTATTGGCATCACCTATATGAGGTGTGAGGCGGTTTGCCGGATCGCCGTTGGCAAAGCCATTGAAACCGAAATGCCATAATACCCCGATTTCGTGATAACTCTTTCCATTGATATTAAAGGGTTTGAAGCGTTTGGTTACACAGGCAATAGCCTTGATATCACCTCTGGTAGTGCTGATAATAACATCATTGCCGTTCTTAATATCTTTTTCCCGGGCAAGTTCTTCGCTCATTTCCACGAAAACATTGGGAACCAGCTCTGCCAGCCAGGGCTGCATCCTGGTCATTACCCCGGACTGCCAGTGTTCGGAAACCCGGTAGGTGGTACCAATAATAGGATATTCTTCAGGATCGGCTTTTTTATCAGGCTCCCAGATTACCACAGCCGGGTTCAGTTCCTGACTATTCAAGAGATTTTTAACCGGGCTTTCCCAGGGTTCATAATGTTCCGGGAAAGGTCCTTCATTACGTTTACTGAAAATACAACCTACTTCTTCAGGTCTCATAATAAAAGCATCTCTTCCGCCAGGGCCGTTAGGATCCTTGGTTCCACCAAAATCGGGAACATCATTACCAACCCATTTTTCACCGTTCCAGAAAATCGAAGTCAAATCAGGAACCCAGGGCTGTCCTTCCGGTGTTGCAGAACAACGGTTATAGATTATACGTCTGTTTACCGGCCAGCACCAGGACCAGTTCAAGTAGCTTCCTATGGGTTTGGTACCGGGATAAGCTGCGTCTTTGTTGTCTCTTCTCCTGGCCAGGTAGTCTTCATCTTTACCATTGTCTTCGGGGTAACATCCGGAGTAAATCCAGTTACCACTGGCAGTAGTACCGTCGTCTTTCAGCTTGGTGAAATTGGCTACCAGTTTCCCAGGTTTACCGTCGACAACTTCAAAGCCGTTAATCTCTCTGGCGATAATGTTAAGATCTGGATGGTCTCCATGACCGTAATCCCAGGTAAGTTTAGTAATAGGTTCATCCTGCGGCTTGCTGCTGCCTTCGTATAATTTCTTGATTCTCAGCATTAAATCATTGACAATTTGCAGATCAGCCCGCGATTCCCCAACTGGATCACATGCCTGCCAGCGGTATTGCATCCATCTTCCGCTATTGGAAACCGAACCTGCTTTTTCATAAGAATTACAGGCAGGTAAGAAAAAGACTTCTGTGTCTATTTCTTCCGGTTTCTTGATGCCGTAGACATCTTTATCAGTTGGTCTGTCAACTGCCTTATACGTCCAGAATTCGGAGGTCTCTGTCTGCCACAGGTCAATAGCAACCATCCATTTCAGGTTATAAAGAGCAGCCTGTTCCTTATTGGCATCAGGTCCGCCAACAATAGGATTGGAGCCCCAGATAATCAAACCCTCGATTTCCTTATTATACATGGCCTCAAAGAGGGCAATATGCTCATAATGCTTGCCATCAATGCGCTTGGGCAGGTAATCATATGATTTTACCGGGTCATCTGCCATCCAATAAGCTTTCAACAAGCTGGACAGGAACTTGGGCTTGTTTTGCCAGTAACCTGTTTTAGGGGTTAGTGCATCAACATATGCTTGATAATTTGAATGTTTTTTGGCCTCGGGCGTTTCCAGGTATCCGGGTAATATATGATATAAGAGAGCCCAGTCAGTTGAGCCCTGTACATTTGATTCACCGCGGAGGGCATTAACACCGCCGCCGGCTCTGCCTATATTCCCCAACAGAAGCTGTAACATAGCAAAGGCACGTACATTCTCGGTTCCCACAGTATGCTGGGTGGTACCCATGGCATACATTATGGTCCCGACTTTATCCGGCGCACCTGTAGCCGCATAGGCTTTAACAACTTCCAGATATTTATTTTTGGGAGTGCCGGTTATTTTGCATACGGTATCAATATCATAACGCTCATAGTGTTTCTTCAAAAGCTGAAGAACACAGCGAGGGTCTTCCATGGTCATATCTTTTTTATAACTGCCGTCTTCATTTGTTTCATATGCCCATTTACTCTGGTCATAAGCACGTTTTTGCGGATCATAGCCAGAGAAAAGACCATCATCGAAGTCAAAGCTGTCTTTGACTATAAAAGTAGCGTTGGTATACCATTTTACATATTCTTCATGATAGAGCTTGTTATCCAGGATGTATTTAAACATTCCACCCATAAAAGCGATATCTGTTCCAGAACGTAAAGGTGCATAAATGTCTGCACGAGCTGAAGTCCTGGTAAAGCGCGGGTCAACACTGATAATCTTGGCGCCTCTTTTATCCCGGGCTTCAGTCAGCCATTTGAAAGAAATGGGATGGTTTTCTGCTGCATTACTGCCCATAATTAAAGCACAATCCGTATTTTTCAAATCAACCCAGTGATTTGTCATTGCTCCACGACCAAATGTAGGTGCCAGACCGGCAACCGTCGAGGAGTGTCAGATACGGGCCTGGTTTTCAACAAAGGTCATACCCAGAGCTCTGTTCATCTTGGCGATAAGATGAAGCTCCTCGTTGTCCAATGCTGCACCACCCATGCTGGCAAGCGCTTCACAACGATTTACGATAATACCGTTTTCATCTTTGTGCTCAAAGTACTTGTCTCTGGTCTCTTTAAACCTCTCGGCAATCCTATCTAGCATCCAATCCCAATCTTTTTCTACCCACTTGTCACTTCCGGGAGCTCTATAACGGGGTTTCCAAATCCTCTCCGGGTTAATTTCCTGCTCTCCGGTTTCCGGATTGTAGATTTCTCTAAGATTCATCATAGCGGAGCCCTTACTGCATGCCCCTCCCCGGTTAATTGGGTTATCCGGGTCCCCCTGAACACTCAAGAGTTGAGGGCCGTCTGCAGGTGCACCTTCCTTGGCGTAAACTACAAGCCCGCAACCGGCACCACAGTACGGGCATATGGTTGGTACTGGTTTTACACCCTGGGTGCGTACACCTTTCAACCCACTGGCAGTTGCAGTCATATCAAACCCCAGCTCGACAACTGCAAAACTGGCTACGGTTGCTCCGGTTACCTTGAGGAATTGTCTGCGGGTAACCTTCATAATTTTTTACACTCTCCTTTCCCCACGTATCATAATTTAGAACGTGTCAGTTAGGGTAAAATTTAACTAATTAAACTACACTCCTTTCCCCACGTATCATAATTTAGAACCCTTTGATTCAAATTATAGCATCATAATAGAAATATAGACAGCCCAAATTTATGCACCAAACAGTTATTCCATGCATGAAGTGAAAATATTATACATATATGCAACAATATTCATGGGGTGTATTAATTATAAGTATTGTTGCAAAAAAAGCTGGCTATTAACATTTCCAAGACCTATGAATATTCTCCAGGCTCTAAATTTGGCAGAATAAACGCTGAACTATACTGGACGATAATATAGTATAGTCCACCTACTTATTATAATAAAATTTCGACATAAAGAAATAAAATCCTTGCATTTTTAGATTTATGCAAGGATTATATTAGTAATTATTATATTATCTATATAAATTGGTGATTTGGTGTGACAGGGGATGGTTTTGGCGGCAGCAAAATGTTTTTATGAATTAACTTGCCGGACGATTCCAAATTGTAGCCTCCAAAATCAGAAGTATAGTCCCTGAATTCAGAACTGTTTATAACAGACAGGAGTGTTTCCAGGATTTCTTCTTCGATGAGTTCCGGTAAAATGCAAAGATCGTATCTTTCTTCAGTAACAGGAATAAAATCCAAGTCCAGGGCCCGGGCACTGGCATATATACCCATGCCGGTATCACAGGCATCGTTTTTTACTGCAGCAGCTACTGCCAGATGAGTAAATTCCTCACGGTTATAACCGTTTATGGAACTGCTGTCGATATTTTCTTTTTTCAGGTAGTAGTCAAAGAGTACCCGGGTTCCAGCTCCTTTTTGCCGATTTATGTAACGGATATCTTCCCGCTGTATGTCCTGCAGACAGCTAATCTGCAAGGGATTGCCCTTTTTAACGATCAAGCCTTGCTGCCGCTTTACCAGGTTAATGAGCATCCATTTTTGCTCTGGAATATATCGTTGTAAATAGCTTTCATTATAATCTCCTGTTTCATAATCCAGAAGATGAAGACCTGAAAAATGTGTCTCTCCCAGGCGCAGGGACATTATTCCTCCCATACTGCCGACATTGGTGGATATCAGCCGGATGGCATGGCGCTTTTGCAGGATATCTGCCAGGAAGTCTATGGACATATCATGACTGCCAATACAAACCAGGGTCTTGTCCACGATGTAACGGGGACGCTTAAGAAATACAGTACAATTGTCACCTGCATTAAGTCCTTCCTTGCCTCTTTCGATAAGCGTATATCCGTCAGCTTTCACCAGGCTGCTGGTAATTCCCGCCCCCCGGTTCAATGGGTAGGCTATATAATTGTCTTTAATCCTGGCAACATTAAGATACAGGAATTCATCGACTCCCATGGATGAGGGTACTTTTCTGGAAATACTGCATGAAAGCCTTTCGGGTTCAGGCAGGGTTAAGCCTAGTTTCCTGTATAATATTGCCTGGGCAAATATATTAAAAATCAACTGTGCTGATACCGGGTAGCCGGGTACTCCAATTACCGGTTTTTTATCTATAATACCCAAAATAGCGGGTTTACCAGGTTTTGTAGCAACACCATGAACCAGTAATTCACCGAATTCTTCCACTATGCTGGAGGTGTAATCTTCTCTTCCTGCAGAGGAACCGGAACATATTACTATCATGTCCGCATCGTCTTTTACTTCGCGCACTGCCTGGCGCAGCAGTTCTTTATCATCTATTACTATCTCATGACGGACAGCTTCTGCACCCCATTGTTGGCAGAGACCGGAAAGCATGCTGCTGTTGGATTCAATTATTTGTCCGGGTGCCATGTCGTCACTGTTGTTCTCGATTAATTCTGTTCCGGTAGGAATAATAGCTACCAGCGGTTTTTTCACTACTTCGACACTATCTATTCCAGCAGTGCGAAAAGAGGCTATCTCATAGGGGCCAATCCTGGTAGCAGTAGGGACAATCATATCATGGGCAACCAGGTCTTCGCCGACAGAACGGATGTGCTGCCAGGGTACAGCGGGTTTAATGACCTGGGCAAAGTCATCAATATAGTTTACGTCTTCTATCATTACAACTGCATCATATTCCCGGGGAACATAATCTCCGGTGTCAACTTCAATGAAATCTTTATTCCTTAGAAGCTTGATCGGATTGATTTCGCTGGCGCCGTAAGTGGAACTGGCCTTGACAGCAATACCATCCATAGCCGAGGCCACATAATGAGGAGCTGACCTGCGGGCTATCACAGCAGAACTGGTAATGCGTTCCTGGGAATGAAGTACGTCAATGGTTTCTCTATCTATCTGGAAATAATCATATTTCTCCAGCCGGCTCATAATAAGCTCTAAAGCCTGCTCCAGAGGCATATTTTTAATGTAAATTTTTCGTTCCATAACAGATGCTCCTTATTTTTCAATATTTTACTTGCTTCCTCAATTTATAGATTAATTTTACTTATTTTACCCCAGTACAAAATGAAAAACAAAAATTTATATAAAAAAATGGGGACTTTTCTTTGTTTTACAAATAGTTTGCCTATAAATGATTCAGCGGGGATTTTTGTGCCAATTCAGCAAAAATACTTATAACAAATGTAGGCTGAGAACCGTCCTTGTTTATGCAGCTGCTCTATGTTCTATTGCTAGAACATAGAACCGTTCCTGTTCCAGGCCCCGCATTTATTTAAAACCCAAAGTATATTGACGCGATTTTTCAGGAAGGATTTTGGCATGTTTTGGAGTAATTATATAAAATTACATACAGATAATTGCTCAAAAAAGCAGTTAGGATTTATTGAAAGGAGATTACTGAATGAACCGGGGAGGAAAAACAATGCGAAAAAGAAAAAAGAGGGGAAAACAACTGCTGCTGATAAGCCTCGTGGCCCTGATGATTCTTTGCCTTGGCTCGACAGCAGCCATAGCCGAAGAAAACATCCCCGATACAGCAGTAGAAGTACAGAAAATATTTACTGACGTAG